>DUMX01000128.1 GCA_012839665.1 Gelria sp. | reverse complement strand
GCTCAAAAGCTGTACAACGCTGTTTAATATCGTAATTCTGCAATACTACAGGGTGCAGTTCACCGATTATTCCCAGTTCATCCTATCACCCGGGCAGGTCCGCAATACTTAAATACTATGGTGATGAACTGGGAATAATCGGTGAACTGCACCCTGTAGTATTGCAGAATTACGATATTAAACAGCGTTGTACAGCTTTTGAGCTGGATGTAGAGAAACTATTCGCCCATAGGCGCAGGCGCTTAACAGTGGATAAAATAGCCCGCTATCCGGCAGTGGAACGGGATATTGCTGTAGTTTTAGCCCATGAGATTAGCGCTGCTGCCGTTATTAAAGCTATTAAAGATGCAGAAACAGAATTGCTTAAGGATGTAGTGGTATTTGACCTTTACTCTGGTGAGCAGGTAGCTGCAGGTTATAAGAGTATGGCCTTCAGGTTGACCTTCCAATCTATGGAAAGAACCCTGACCGATAATGATATAAACAGTTGTGTAAACCGGATAATGGAGAGACTGCAAACAGATTTTAAAGCCGAGTTAAGATAGATTTATCGGTTATAATTTCGCTGATAAGCCGGGCTGGTATCAGGTCAAACCCGGCTTTTTTTATTTTCTGCAGCGGACAGCCCCGGAGCTGTCAAATTAAATGATATCTACCAAAAACCACAAATATCAGCTCTTACTTCATAATATGATATATAATAGAGAGACATAATGGGGGCTTGAGGAGGAAGAAAAATGGCCATAAATTATCAGCCAGAAGATGCAGAAATAACCGTAAAGGTTACAGGTATAGGAACTTATCAAGTTAAGCCTGGTATAACTGCGGCGGATTTTGTTAAGGATATAGTGCCTTCTACAGAATATCCGGTAATGGCGGCAATCATAGACAATACTTTATACGACTTGCACCAGGTTTTGGATGATTCCTGCGAATTAGAATTAGTTTACCCCGACAGTGAAGCCGGCATGAGAATATACCGACGGACAGTTGCATTCCTGCTTATTAAGGCTTGTCGGGAGCTGTACCCGGAAAAAACACTGATTATTAAACATTCACTTTCCAATGGGTTATACTGCGAGTTTATAAACTGGCAACCATCTGCCGAGGATATAAAGAAACTGGAAAAACGTATGCGGGAAATTGTGGCTCTTAACCTGCCAATAAACAGAATGACTCTACCCAAAGAAGAGGCCAGGAGCATTTTTGCTCGTCAAGGTCAAATGGATAAGGTCAAACTGTTGGAATTCCGGGATAAAAACCATGTCCATATATACGAACTGGGCGGTTTCTATGAATATTTTTATGGTTATATGTTACCGTTCACCGGTTTAATAACATGTTTTCGTCTGTTAGAGTATCCACCCGGGCTTATAGTGCAGACCCCGGAAAAGGATAACCCCGGCCATATTGAAGAATATCTGGAACAGCCTAAACTGGCTCAAATATTTCAGGAAGCCAAACAATGGGCAGGGATGTTGGATACCCCGCATGTTGCTGCTTTAAACGACATAATTGCTCACGGTCATGCTGGTGAGCTTATTCGGATTAATGAGGCTTTGCATGAAAAAAAGATAGCCTATATTGCTGACTGCATATGTGCTGACCCGGGTATCAGGGTAGTCCTTATATCTGGTCCTTCATCTTCCGGAAAGACCACCTTTGCTCAACGTTTGCTTATCCAGTTACGAGTAAATGGGCGCAGGCCGGTAATGATTTCTCTGGACGATTATTTTGTTAACCGTGATTTAACCCCACGCGACGAAAATGGGGATTATGATTTTGAGGCTCTGGAAGCATTGAAACTGGACTTATTTAATGACCACCTGATCCGCTTGATTAAGGGAGAAGAAGTGGAGACTCCTATTTATAGTTTTACTGAGGGTCGTTGTGAGACACACGGCAGGATGACCAGGGTACCCCCCGGGGAACCCATCGTTATTGAAGGGATACACGGTTTAAATGAACATTTGACCTGGAGTATTCCTCGAGAACAGAAGTTTAAAATATATATTAGTGCTCTTACGCAGCTTAATATAGATTATACTAACCGCATTCCTACTACCGATAGTCGGCTTTTACGCAGAATGCTCAGGGATAGTCGTACCCGGGGCTATAGTGCCAGAGAAACCCTGGAGCGCTGGCCTTCAGTAAGAAGAGGCGAAGAAAAAAACATTTTTCCTTTTCAGGAAAATGCCGATATTATGTTTAATTCTTCATTGGTTTATGAACTTTCGGTTTTACGCCCCTATACCGAGCCTTTGCTGTTAGAAATTAGCCCCCAATATCCTGAACATCTGGAAGCTAAGCGATTATTAAAATTCCTCAGCTATTTCCAGGAATTAGAGGTGGATGAAGTACCGAATAATTCTATACTGCGTGAATTCGTGGGGGGTAGTTGTTTTAAGGTTTAGTACAGAATAGAATTTATTTGACACTGAAAAAACAAGTCCGGGGAGTGCCCCGGACTTATTTGATGGGGGAAGGAAAAGTGGGTTTGTTAGCGAAATAATACATATTCCATACATTTTAAGGAGGGCATTCCAAGTGAACGAAACAAAAAATAGTATTACCCGGGTTACAGTTAGCATTTTTAACGAAGAATATGTAGTAAAGGGTGAAGAGAGCCCTGAATACATAGAAATGCTGGCATCTTTTGTGGATAGACGCATGAAAATGATTCAACAGCGTAATCCTAACTTATCAGGTACAAAAGTAGCCGTTTTGACTGCGTTGAATTTGGCTGATGAATTAAACAAACTGCAGGAGGATTATGACGAACTCGTTAAAAACCTGGAAGAGGAAAGGAAAAACAGGGGTTAATCCATGCGAAATCGTGAAGTAGCTGCCATATTAGTTAAGATAGCTGACATGATGCAAATTAAGGGCGATAACCCGTATAAAATTCGAGCTTACCGTAAAGCGGCGGAATCTATCTTTCATTTAGATGAGGATATTGCCATTTTATATGGGAAAGGCCGGGTTCGGGAAGTGCCAGGGATTGGTGATGCGGTTGCAGCCAAGATTGGGGAAATACTAAAAACAGGTAGCTGCGAGTACTATGACCGCTTAAGTGAAGAAATCCCCGCCGGGCTCCTGGATATGTTGGCTATACCTGGCCTGGGGCATAAGCGAGTTAAGTTAATCTACGATACCCTGGGCATTACTACTTTGGATGAGCTAATGCAGGCATGTCAACGTGGTGAAATACGAAATCTCCCGGGATTGGGTGTTCGTATCGAGGATAATATTAAAAAAGGTATTATAGAGGTTAAACAAAGGAGTAATAAAACCAGGTTGGGGACTGCCCTCCCACTGGCCCAAGGTTTTCTTAATTATTTGCTGCAATCACCGGCAGTTATAGAAGCTGCCATCACTGGCAGTATTCGCCGGGGTAAAGAAATGGTCGGTGATATTGATATTTTACTGACTGGTAATGACCCTGCGGCAGTATATGATTTGGTTCGGGTTTTTCCTGCTGTCAGGCAAATAGATTGGGTTGACTCCGATTTAATCCGGGGAGAGTTGAGCCCGGGAATAGAATTTGAAATTATTATTGTGGCCCCATCTGACTTTTTTCACAGTCTGGTCTGGACTACAGGCAGTAAAGAACACCGGGAGCGTCTTTTTGCTGGCGTTGACCGGCAGGATTTTAAAGATTTAAAAAGTGAAACCGAGGTCTACACCCGTTTGGGTATGGATTATATAGCACCAGAACTCCGGGAAAATCAAGGTGAGATTGAAGCTGCCAGTGTGGGCAGGTTACCGGAATTAATTGATTTTTCTGATATCAGGGGTGACCTTCATGTTCATTCTAATTGGAGTGATGGTGTTGAACAAATTCGGGATATGGCAGCGGCTGCGCGTTCCTTGGGCTATAAATATATTGCTATTACAGACCATTCTAAATCTTTGAATATCAGCGGGGGATTATCTGCGGAAAGGTTACAGGCCCAGGGTAAAGTAATTGATGCTTTGAATAAAGAGGCTACTGATGGTTTCCGTATTTTAAAAGGTATAGAAGTAGATATTTTGAAAAATGGTGAACTTGATTTCCCGGATTCAGTTCTTGAAGAACTGGATATAGTAATAGCTTCGGTACACAGTAATTTTAAACTAGATGCAGATGAACAGACCGAGCGTATAATAGCGGTGGCCAAAAATGAACATGTTGATATGATAGGACATTTAACCGGGCGTTTATTAAGCCGACGCAGCGGGTATGAAATCGATATAGACAAGATAATTGAAACCTGTGCCCGCTATAATACTGCTCTGGAGATTAATGCCCATCCTGACCGCTTGGATATAAACGGGGATATTGCCCGCCAGGCCAAAGAGCATGGGGTAAAAGTAGCTATAAACAGCGATGCTCATCGTATAAATCAGTTAAAATTAATGAAATATGGTGTTATAACCGCCCGCCGCGGTTGGCTGGAAGCTGATGATGTACTTAATACTCTCAGTTCAGATGACTTGTTAAAAGCATTAGGTAAAGCCCCGTAATAAATCCGCATCCTTAAAAAATTAAAAAAAGCAGTGTTAATCTGTGCCCGAAGGGTCTGTGTAATCTGTGTCCATTAAAACCCAAAGGAGGATTTTATGAAACTAAAAGATATATACAAACTGGCCATAAACCTGGGAAAAAACTATGACCCCAGAGGAGAAGAGCTCCAGATTTTACTGGATAAAGAACAGGTCGATTTTGAGAAGATGAGCGAGGAAGAACGTCGTTATCATGACCCGGAATCCCTGCATAATCCCTACAGTGATACCAGAATATTGGTAGGTACCGGCGATGAAGAAATTACTACTATTATGGCAGGTATAGACATCGAGACTCCGGAAGTGCTTTTAGCTGACCGGCTTAGACAAAAGGGACATAGGATTGATTTACTCCTGGCCCATCATCCTGAAGGTATAGCCCAGGCAGCTTTGCATGATGTAATGCACATACAGGCAGACATGATGGAGATAGTAGGAGTGCCGATCAATATTGCTGAGGGGGTTATGGCCTCTCGTATATCCGAAGTAGAAAGGGGAATGATGCCGCGTAACCACCAGCGGGCGGTTGATGCGGCCCGTTTACTGGATTTTCCCTTTATTTGTGTACATAGTCCTGCAGATATTTTGGTAAATAACTTCCTCCAGGATTTACTAGATAAAAGCAGCTATCGTACCGTAGATGATATTGTTAATATATTATTAACCCTTCCCGAATACCAGAAAGCCAGTCAGCTAAAGGCTGGTCCGCGTATTGTGTCCGGGAATAAAAATCGGCGGGCAGGTAAGATTTTTATTAAAATGAGCGGAGGAACTGCAGGTTCAGAAAAAACCTATGAAAAGTTGGCAGATGCAGGGGTAGGGACTTATATTTGTATGCACATAACTGATAAACATCGCCAGGCAGCGCGAGAAAACAATATAAATGTTATCGTGGCCGGGCATATGGCCAGTGACTCCCTGGGAATGAATTTATTCCTGGATGAATTACAAAGCCGGGGTATTAATACTATTCCCTGCTCGGGACTAATTCGCGTCAGCCGTTTGGGCCAGCATGAGTTTCATTAAAAATATGATTCCAATAAAGGACTTTTACAGTAGAAATTACGCTATTTATTATGGAGAGGTTTTATAGACAAAATGGACAATGACACTTTAATAAAATTAGAGTTTGATAAAATACAAAAACAGGTATCCGGATTGAGCTGTTTTGAGGGTGGGAGAAATATAGCCTTGACCCGAAAACCCTCAAGTGATGAGCAAGAAATTACGCGTTGGTTAGATGAAGTCGAAGAAGCTATGGAGGCATTACGTTATGGAGAGACTGGTTTCCTGAGCGGATTAGAGCTGCTGGATAATTATTTGGATAAAGCCAGGGTAGATGGACTGCTGTATCCGCCTGAATTATATAATGTTGGGCGCTCTTTATATGCGGCTCGGATGGCTGTTAAATATGTTGCTAAAGAAAAGTATTCGCGTTTGAGCAGACTACTGGAAGGCCTGCAACAGAACCCGGATTTGGCCAAGAATTTACGTAAAGCCATTAGCGAGGAAGGAGAGCTCCGGGATAACGCCTCTCCTGCTTTAAAAAACATAAGAAGGCAGATTAACAGCAGCCGTAGCCGTATTCGGGAATATTTGCAGGAATTTATTCGTTCCGGCAACAACCAGAAACTGTTGCAGGATGCTATTGTGACCGAGAGAGGCGGGCGCTATGTAGTGCCAGTGAAACAAGAGTATCGTTATGAAGTACGGGGTGTTATCCATGATGAATCGGCCAGCGGAGCTACCGTATTTATTGAACCACTGGCAGTAGTTGAAAATAATAACCGTATCCGCAGTTTGCAAATTGAAGAAAAACGGGAGATGGATAGGATTTTACGTGAGCTTACCCGGGGTGTAGCCGATTTTAGCGATGAACTGGAAGGCAATATGAGAATTTTAAGCGAGTTTGATTATATTTTTGCTCGCGCCCGTATGGCTTATAAAATAAATGCTTTCCGACCCCAAATTAACTCTCAAGGCATAATTGAAATTAACCACGGACGTCACCCTTTATTAGGGGAGAAGGCAGTTCCTATTCACATAGAGTTGGGTAAGGCTTTTGATATTCTGGTCATAACTGGCCCTAATACCGGTGGAAAAACGGTAGCATTGAAAACTCTGGGGCTTTTAACCCTGATGGCTATGAGCGGAATGTTCATTCCGGCCCAAGAGAACAGTTTAGTTGCCATTTTCCCGTCAATATTTGTAGATGTTGGTGACGAACAAAGCATTGAACAATCACTGAGTACCTTTTCCTCTCATATGAAGAATATTATAAACATTTTAGAACGGGTAGATGAACACTCTTTGGTTTTACTGGATGAATTAGGTGCTGGTACCGACCCGGTAGAGGGAGCAGCCCTGGCCCAGGTTATTATGGAAGAATTAAAAAACAAAAAAGCGCGGGCAGTAGTAACAACTCATCAAAGTGAATTGAAGAAATATGCCTACCAAAACGAACGCGTAGAAAATGCCAGTGTAGAATTTGACCCGGTTAATCTTAGACCTACTTATGAGCTGACTATAGGTATGCCAGGTCAAAGTAATGCTTTTCAGATAGCAGCTCGGCTGGGGTTTAAAGACACACTGGTGCAAAAGGCACAGGAATTGGTACCACATAGTGAAATGGAACTGGGTAACATGATACGCCAATTAAAAGAGAGCCGACAGCATTACGAGGATTCCCTGCGTGAAATTGAAACCTTACAAGCTGAACTGTCGGAACAGAAACAAATTCTGGAGATGGAAAGGCTTAGATATCAGGAGGAACAGGAGGAAATTCTGACCCAGGCCAGGCAGGAGAGTAGGGAATACCTGCGGCAAATTAAGAATGAAGCTGAAGAAGCTATTCAGGAGTTGAAGGAATTATTAAAGGATAAGGATAATCCTCCCAAGTGGCATGAAATAGAAAATAAACGGCAAAAAATTAAAAAGCTGGAGCGTAAAACCCGAATTAACCCGGAGCCTGAATCTGTTAGCCAAGATGATATAAGGTCTGGAGATTATGTACATGTTAAAAGTATTAATCAGAAAGGTTATGTGCTGGAAGGGCCCAATAATCAGGGCGAATTGCTAATTCAGGCAGGTATTCTCAAATTAAATGTAAAACAATCACAGGTAAGTAAAACCCAGTCTCCGGAAGAACAGAAGACTAAATGGCGTCACCAGACCTATTTAGAAAAGGCACAAAATATAAGCCCGGAGATTGATGTTCGGGGCCTGATGTCAGAAGATGCCTTATTAACCATTGACCGCTACCTGGAAGATGCTAATCTGGCAGGCCTGGATTCAGTCCGGATAATACACGGCAAGGGAACCGGAGCCCTCAGAAAGGCAGTCCGCAACTATTTAAAAGACCATCGCTATGTTGTAGATTTCCGCGACGGCCTCCGCGAAGAAGGTGGCCACGGAGTAACCGTTGCACAATTGAAATAAGAGTTAGGAGTTAGGGTAATCCCTCACAAAGTTGTAGGGGCGAACCCATGTGTTCGCCCGGAATAGGTAGCTTTATATGCAACTACGGGGGTCAGTGGTCGGCCGGGCAGACACACGG
>DUMX01000127.1 GCA_012839665.1 Gelria sp. | reverse complement strand
GCACTGGCCCAGTTCACCTATTCCCGGATTACCTGGAGCCGCATAAATTTTTTCTATTTGTGGACTCTGGGCCAGTTTCCAAACCAGGGCATGTTCCCTGCCCCCCTGTCCAATAACCAGTACCTTCTTTCCCATTACTAAAACCTCCGCCCATACGAAAATAGACCACTGCATTAATGCCTGAAGTGTCTTACTCCGGTGAAGACCATGGCAATACCGTGCTGATTACACTCTACGATACTTTCTTCATCGCGGATGGAGCCACCAGGTTGAATTATGGCTGTAATCCCGTAACGAGCTGCCATTTCTACTGTGTCTTTAAAGGGGAAAAAGGCATCCGAGGCCATGACTGCACCCTGACATTTATCTCCAGCATGTTGCAAGGCAATAGCAGCAGAGCCCACCCGGTTCATCTGTCCGGCACCAACCCCCAGGCTAACGCCATTTTTAGTTACTACTATGGCATTGGATTTAACGTGCTTTACTATCTTCCAGGCAAAAGCCAGTTCTTTAAGCTGCTCCGGAGTAGGCTTAACTTCAGTAACTACCTGCAGTTTATCAAAGTCTAGTTCTTCGAAATCTCTCTCCTGAATTACAAAACCGCCACTTACGGTTTTTAACAGCAGTTCTTGATTTTCCTCGATAGGAAGCTTTAACAAGCGCAAGTTTTTCTTAGCTCGCAAACACTCCAGAGCCTCGTCCTCATAATCAGGAGCAATAATTACTTCCATAAAAGGCTCTACTACTTTACGAGCAGTAGCCAAATCCACTGTGCGATTAAAGGCAATAATTCCACCAAAGGCTGATACCGGGTCAGCCCCAAATGCCCGCATAAAAGCTTGTTCCAGGGTATCTGCTACCGCAGCTCCACAGGGATTTGTATGCTTGATTATTACACAGGCAGGTTCTTCAAATTCTTTTACCAATTCCCAGGCTGCCTCAGTATCGACTATGTTGTTATAAGATAATTCTTTGCCATGCAATACCTGGGCATCAGGTAAACCCTGACCCGGATTCATATTCCGGTAAAAACATGCTTTCTGGTGAGGATTTTCGCCATAACGCAGTTCATATACCTTTTCCCCGGCCAAAATAAAGTTGTCATTAAAAATGCTGTGGTTAAGCCGGGACAGATATCCAGCAATCATGGCATCATAAGCGGCAGTATGACTGAATGCTTCCAGGGCCAGTTTAAGGCGGGTCTCAGGACTAACCTCCCCATTTTGCTCCAACTCATCTAAAACCAGACGGTAATGTTCGGGCTTAACTATAATAACTACATCCTGATGATTCTTGGCTGCCGAGCGCACCATACTGGGTCCACCGATATCTATATTTTCAATGGCTTCCTCTATGCTTACTCCAGGTTTACTGATGGTTTCCCGAAAAGGATATAAATTTACGGCAACAATATCTATTGGAGTAATCTGATTCTCCTCTAATTGCTGCATATGTTCAGGTAACTCCCGCCTTGCCAGTATGCCCCCGTGTATCCCGGGATGCAGGGTTTTAACTCTTCCATCCAGTATCTCCGGAAATCCGGTAATGTCAGCCACTTGTTTTACCGATACTCCTGCTTCCTGCAGGCTGCGATAAGTTCCACCAGTGGATATTATTTCATAACCTAGTTTTTCTAAACCCCGGGCAAAATCTACTACTCCGTCTTTGTTCGCTACACTAATAAGTGCCCTCTTCATTAATACAACCTCCAATCAGTTTAAATATAGAGCGGAAATCATGAATTCCCTAATTCTTAATTCTTAATAACTGCTTTTCTTCCATCTATGTATACCCGGCCTTCGGCCAGCAATTGCAGCGAGCGCCAATAAATCTTATGCTCTTCTACTAAAATTCTCTGAGCCAGAGTATCACCACTGTCGTCCGGCAAAACTGGTACTACTGCCTGCATTAATATTGGTCCCGTATCCATTCCGGCATCAACTATATGTACGGTACAGCCACTATATTTTACACCATAATCTACTGCCTGTTGCTGAGCCTGTAACCCGGGAAAAGACGGTAGTAAGGCAGGGTGAATATTTACTATCCGGTGCCGAAAATGCTCCAATAACACCGGACCTACCAACCGCATATAACCAGCTAAAACCACCACCGTTACCTGCTGCTCTTTCAACAGCTTGAGTAAATCGTTTTCGTACTCATCCCGATTAATATAGCTGCGGGGATTAAGGTAAATCGCCTTAATATTACGCTTCCGGGCTTTATCCAGAGCAGGAGCATTTTCCTTATCACTGACCAGTACCTTAATATTTGCATTAAGATCTCCCCGCTCTATAGCCTGGTAGAGCGCATCGAAGTTACTGCCCCTTCCAGAAGCAAATACCGCCAGTTGTAAAGGCCCCGCTGGTGTTATCTGCATCATTTTATTATTACCCCTTCGGCACTTTTACTTACCCTTCCTATAACTATAGGATTTTCTCCTTTAACATGCAAGCACTTTAAAGTTTTATCGTGATGATGTGGTGAAACGATCAGAATAAAGCCTATACCCATATTGAAAGTACGGAACATCTCCTCCTGAGGTACCTGGCCTAATTCTTCAATCAATTTAAATATTGGAGGGGTATTAATAGCAGCAGCATCAATTATTGCACCCATTCCAACCGGAAGAACCCTCTGCAAGTTCTCCCTTATGCCCCCACCAGTAATATGAGCCATACCATTAACTTCTACTTCTTCCAGCAGAGCCAGAATAGTCTTTACATAAATACGAGTAGGAGTAAGCAATACCTCTCCCAAAGTCTTTCCCAATGTTTCCACATATTTATCCAGTTCTAATCCGGCCTTTTCCAGCAGCACCTTACGTAC
The DNA here is from genome assembly GCA_012839665.1 of Gelria sp. GTDB lineage: Bacteria > Bacillota > Syntrophomonadia > Syntrophomonadales > Syntrophomonadaceae > UBA4844. Next base: position 7,440 of record DUMX01000127.1, on the reverse strand, counting down.
CAGGGAATAGCCATTAGAATGTAAACCGGAAGAGGGTAACCCTATTAACAAGTCACCTTCTTTAATTGCACTGCCGTTAATGAGGTTCGGGCGTTCCACTACCCCAACTGCAAAACCGACCAGGTCATACTCGTCCTCCTGGTAAAATCCCGGCATTTCTGCTGTTTCCCCACCAATTAAGGCACAGCCAGCTAAGAGGCAACCCTGGCTAACCCCTTTAACCAGGGCTTCTACCAGAACTGGTTCCAACTTCCCCAGGGCAATATAATCCAGGAAAAATAGGGGCTCAGCTCCGTGTACCAGAATATCATTTACGCACATAGCTACCAGGTCGATACCTACGCTGTCATGAACTCCCATTAGCTGGGCGATTTTAAGTTTGGTGCCAACCCCATCAGTCCCTGAAACTAGTACCGGTTCCCGATATTTGTTGTTATCCAGAGCAAAAAAACCACCAAAAGAGCCAATATCCGTCAGTACTTCCGGCCTTTTGGTTCTTCCTACCCACTTTTTAATCATTTCTACGGACTGATTGGCAGCATCAATGTCAACCCCGGCATCTTTATAACTTAATCCTTTATCGCTCATAATAAGCCCCCCATCCTATTCCTCAATCGATTCCACTGGCAGCGGGTAAATACCACTAAAACAAGCGTCACAAAAACATGGCGGGTTTTTTTGCAGGGCATCACGCATCCCTTCCCGACTAATGTAAATCAGGCTGTCGGCACCGATAAATTCACGTATCTCATCAGTCTCCATGTTATTGGCAATCAACTCCTCCCGGCGCGAAGTGTCTATTCCATAATAACAAGGGAATTTTGTAGGAGGTGAAGCTACCGCCATATGCACCGCAATGGCACCAACTCGTCTTAGCATCTGCACAATTTTCTTACTAGTAGTGCCTCTTACAATAGAATCATCAACCATAATTACACGCTTACCCTTTACTACCTCTTCGATAGCATTTAGTTTAAGCTGTACTCCCAGTTCCCGCATCTGCTGGGTAGGCTGAATAAATGTACGTCCAATATAGCGGTTTTTCATTAAGCCTTCTTCAAAAGGTAACCCTGACTCTTCCGCATATCCCAGGGCAGCAGAAGTCCCGGAATCAGGTACCGAAATAACCAGGTCGGCTTCAATATTACATTCCCGGGCCAGTTGCCGACCCATGCTGCGCCGGGCCTGGTAAACATTTATGCTATCAATGGTACTATCTGGACGGGCAAAATAAATATACTCAAAAATACAATGGGCCTGGCGGGGGGAGTTAATCACCTGTTGGGAGCGCATCCCCTCCTGGTCAATAACTACTATTTCACCCGGATTTACATCCCGGACAAGCTCCGCTCCTATAGTATCCAGGGCAGCAGATTCTGACGTTAGCACGTAATTACCATTTAAATTACCAATACACAAAGGCCTTATTCCCATAGGGTCACGAACCCCAACCAATCTATCCTCACCCATTATTATCAGGGCATAGGCCCCTTTCATATCCGTCATGCACTTGGCCAGGGCATCTTCTATTTTATCTTGAGAATATCGTGCCAATAGATTAGCAACTATCTCAGTATCAGTAGTAGTCTGGAAGACTGAACCATAAGTAGCCAGGCGCTTTCTTAATTCCACCGTATTTACCAGATTGCCATTATGGGCCAGGGCTACCATACCATTAAGGTAGTGAAAAACTAAAGGTTGCGAGTTTACCAGTGCACTTTCCCCGGTAGTGGAATAACGTACATGACCTATAGCTATATGCCCTTTTAGTCCTTCCAGATGTTGTTCTTTTATAACCTCTGAAACTAGTCCCATGCCTTTGTGCAGGTTTATGCAATGGCCATCAGAGACCGCAATTCCGGTACTTTCCTGTCCCCGATGCTGGAGAGCATAGAGACCGTAAAAAGTCGTACGGGAGGCATCTATAGCACTACCCAAATTATTCAGGTAAATTCCAAAAACTCCACATTCATCTTTAAATTTATCCTCTATTTCGTATAACAATTTATTGCCCCCCATTTATCCTTACTAAAGCAATTCACCACGTGGTATATAATACCTCCTAATTATCAAAACTTAGCGTTTCTCCTTATCCCGTAGATAAGCATCCGGACCTATTTTCTTCAATCTATCGTCTTTGGCTATTACTTCCTCAGCCATCTGCTGGCGGTAGGCTAATAGACGGGAGCGTATTTCTTCATGGCTTACCCCCAATATCTGTAGAGCCAGCAGGGCAGCATTGGCACTACCATTAATAGCTACAGTAGCCACAGGAATGCCTCTGGGCATTTGTACTATAGAGTAGAGAGAATCAACTCCGGCAAGGGTACTAGTTTTAATAGGTACTCCAATTACCGGAATAATAGTATAGGCAGCAATTACCCCGGGCAAATGGGCAGCTCCACCAGCACCAGCGATAATTACCTGGATACCTCTTTCTGCAGCGGTAGCTGCATATCTAGCCGTTTGTTCCGGTAAACGGTGTGCCGAGCAAATAGTTATTTCATAACTTACCCCAAAACTGTCCAACATATCAGCAGCTTCTTTCATAATGGCCAGGTCAGAATCACTTCCCATGATGATACCTACTGCAGGCATTTTAAACTCCTCCTTATCTAGTTTAATCAAACTAAAAAGCCCGGGCCAGAGGGTTCTTAACCGAAACCTCTCCGCCTGGGCTTTTATCCCTATACGGTGTGGTGCTTTGGTAAGCACCTGTGCCACTCGGACCAGTCCATGTCCTGCATGCGGAACCCTAGACACACTTTCGTGTTTCTATTATATACATTATACATCATGATATTAACAAAGCATATTTAAGGTGTCAACTTATTATCCACCCAACGGGCTACCTGGCGGGAGTATAGGAACTCCAGGTGGTTAACCGGGAGTGTATCTTTAGCTCTTAAAGTTGCTCCTCTTCGGGCCAGTCCATCAGTATAAAGCACACTATCCAAAAAAACCAACCCGTCTCCCGGCCCGCTTTCATCGCCGGGAAAAGCATTGAAGAAATTATTGTCCCCGGCCAGCACATAAAAATCTATACCTGGCTCCAGTCCAACCTTATCCAAACGCTCAACCAGATTTCCCCCATCGGCTATAGCCTGTTCAATACCCTGCGAATGGCTGATTAATCCGCTGCCTCCATAATAAGTTGTCCACCAGTCCTGCTGCAGCATGTCCAATTCATAAGTATCATCCCAGCGATAGAGAATCTGACTCTGCCCGGGGAAAGCTCCCCCCTGATAAATTGAACGCAAACTCGTGTCTATTATAGTTCCAAAGGCAAGAACTTTATCCCAGGCTAATACTCCGTTGGACCCGGATACATATATAACATAATTAAAAAGTGAATTGCGAAAAGGAAAATCAATTCCCATGTTAGGTGTCCCCAACATTACATAGCGCCGTACATCTCCCCGGTAAGGGGTCTCACTTAACCCGGATAAATAAATCCGGGCTGCGGTCCCCCCTTTACTGTAAGCTACCAGGTCTATTTCTTCCTTTCCGGTCACGCTACAAATACGGGAAATAGCGTCTGCCAATTGTTCTGCCTGTATAAAATTATCTCCATGAGTATGGGAAAAGGTAATAGCAAAAACCCGATAGCCCAGAGCCAATAATTGCTGCTGCAATCCATCATAGCCCATGGCGTAAAGGTCAGTAAATGAATTGGCATCCAAACCAGCACCCGGCACCAGTAGAATTGGGGTCTGATGGCGGTTGCAATCCCACCCCGGAGCATAATGCAGGAGATAGTATTTAGATGCTGGCGTAGCCGTTTGAAAACAATCAATAATGTCGAAATCCTGATGTTCATTCTGGAAACAAAAAGGTTCTTCCTTACCCTCTAGTTTTTCTACCTGCTGTAGCTCCATCCGTTCCCAAAAACGCCTACTGCCTTTGTACTTTATTCCAACATTTAAAAACATGTCCCGGGACAAGCGCTGATAAAAATCTTTACCTGACGCTCGCAGAAAATCAAACCAGTTGGGGAAGGAACTAATCAGGTCAAACATTGATACCCTCCATATTTCAGTGTCCTTCAATGTCAAAAAGTTCTATTTTCTAATTATAACATCCAAAAAGCTCCCCGACACTCATTAATTGGCACAAGGTCAATTATGGTACTGAGTGGGGGAGCTTTTTTATAGTTCTTGCAGCCGGGATTTTAGCTTGATAATTTCCTGGTAGAGTAAATGGGCTTCATTGCTAATATCCTCATCGCCAAGTGATAATAAAAACTCAAAATCGGCTTCTTTTTCTACTTCCTCCAGCCGCGCTATTAAATCATCGGCCAAATATTTAACCAAATCCTCCAATGCTTCTCCTCCTTTGTAACTACGGTCGGGAAGATAGGAGTTAGCAATTCCAGTGATATTCATTGGTAAACCTCTCCATTTGTTTATTTGTTTTAATTCTTACCTTAACCCCACAGGTTTATACAGGTTGCGATGCATCTGTGTTTCCCGTGGGATATCTTCTTCAGAGTCAAAAAACCTATTTTCGTATTATATTCACTGATAGTAAATTTTATGATAAAGCGTATTAAGAGGTGAACAAGGTTATAATTAAAATATTATTAATGTAGTTTAAGAAAGGATGGGTGTGGAATGAAGAAAAGAAGTCTGGTCTTGTTGATGGCACTTTGCCTGCTGGTAGTCACAGCACTAACCGGTTGCAACTCCTCGGATAAGTCAGATAAGCAAAGTCAGCAGCCGCAGTTAACTACAATGGAAGTGGTCTTATATTTTAGCGATGATCAAGCTAATTTCCTGGTTCCGGAGAAAAGAAACATAAGCATTGAAGAAGGAGCTAATGATGAAGTGCTGGCTGCCAGCATTATGAAAGAACTTATAGCCGGACCCGAAAATAAAGAGCTTATAGCCACTATCCCGGCCGAAGCCAAAATACTATCGGTTAAGATTGATGAAGGTATAGCCAGCGCAGATTTTAGTAAGGAATTGCAAAGCAAACATTGGGGAGGCAGTACCGGAGAGGGTATGACCCTGAACTCTATAGCCAATACCTTAACGGAACTGGACTCTATAGATAAAGTACAGTTATTAATTGAAGGTAAAAAAGTGGAAAGCCTGGCCGGACACTGGGATACCACAGCCCCTTTGGAAAGAAATGAAGAAATAATAAGAAAATAGGCGGGGATAGATGCGGTGCATAGACAAAGAGGGATAGCGAGGGAAGTTTCAGTTTCCCGCTATCCCCGTACTATTCCCACTCGATAGTGCCGGGTGGTTTGCTGGTAATATCGTAAGCTACCCGGTTAACTCCATCTACTTCGGCTACGATACGACGAGCCATTTTTTCCAACAGTTCCCAAGGCAGTCTGGCTATTTCCGCAGTCATAGCATCATCACTTATTACCGCCCGGATTATAATGGGATAAGCGTAGGTACGGGCACCGTCCTTTACTCCAACACTTCTTACCGGAGGTAAAACCGCAAAGGCCTGCCAAATGTCCCTTTCTAACCCGGCTTTCTTAATTTCCTCTCGGACTATGGCATCTGCTTCCCGCAAGATATCAACTTTTTCCCTGGTTACTTCTTCTAATACCCGTACCCCCAGGCCAGGACCGGGAAAAGGCTGCCGCCATACAATTTCGGGTGGTATATTAAGTTTCTCACCTATTATGCGCACTTCGTCCTTAAAAAGTAAACGCAAGGGCTCGATTAATTTAAAGTCCATGTCCTCGGGTAAGCCCCCCACATTATGATGACTCTTTATAGTTGGGGCTGTACGGGTACCACTTTCCACAATATCAGAGTAAATGGTCCCCTGTACCAGGTAATCAATTTCACCTAATTTGGCCTTTTCCTCTTCAAAAACCCGGATAAATTCTTCTCCGATAATTTTACGTTTATGTTCGGGGTCAGTAACTCCCTGCAGATGCTTCAGGAAACGTTCAGCAGCAGGGACATAGACTAAATTCATTTTCATTTGTTCTTGAAATGTCTTAATAACCTCTTCAGATTCGCCTTTACGCATCAAACCATTATCGACATATACACAAACTAATTGGTCTCCTACTGCCTTATGCACCAGGGCTGCAGCGACAGAAGAATCTACTCCGCCACTGAGGCCGCAAAGTACCTTTTTGCCCCCTACCTTTTCCTTAATACTAGTAATAGTATCAGCAATAAAATCGCTCATTTGCCAGTCTCCCCTGAGTCCGGTCACGTTAAATAGAAAGTTTTTCAATACCTCTATACCACAAGTATTTTTCTGGGCTTCAGTATGAAACTGTACTGCAAAAAACCTGCGGGCAGGGCTACTCATAGCAATAATAGGAACGTTATCGCTTTTAGCACTGACTGTAAACTCCTCAGGAGCCTTCTTTATTATATCGCCATGGTTAAGCCAGACCTGTATATCATCAGGCATACCACTGAAAAGCAGTTCCGGTTCCAGAATTTGGAGCTGGCTGTACCCGTATTCGCAAGCAGGACTTCCTTCTATCTCTCCACCCAGCATAAAGGCCATTAGCTGCATACCATAACCAATACCCAGAACTGGTACCCCCAATTCGAAAATACCCGGGTCACAGCAGGGAGCATTTTCCTGGTAAGTACTGGCAGGCCCCCCGGTAAGAATAATAGCCTTCGGGTTCTTGCCCTGTATCTCTTCGAGACTGCTATCATAAGGTAACATCTCGCTGTAGACTGATAACTCTCTTACCCGACGGGCAGTTAATTGATTATATTGTCCTCCGAAATCTAGAACTAGTACCAGTTCTTTTTCCAATAGCTACACCTCTATTTCATTTATATACTGATGGTTTAAGAACACATACGGCCGGGTAATTCCGATATTTTTCATCATAATCTAAACCATAACCAACCACAAAAAGGTCCTCTACAGTAAAACCCACATACTCAGCTGCAACTGGACTCCGGCGCCGGGAGGGCTTATCCAACAAACAACAGATTTTAATATTAGCAGGGTTACGTTTTTTAAATATTTCTTCTATGTAATTAAGGGTTAACCCGGTATCAACTATATCTTCCACCAACAGTACGCTTTTGCCTTCTACGGAGTGGTCTAAATCCTTGGTTATCCGTACTTCCCCCGAAGATATAGTAGAAGCTCCATAACTAGACAAGCCAATAAAATCAACCTCCAAGGGCAGATTGATTTCCCTTATGAGGTCAGCCATGAAAATGAAGGCTCCTTTTAAAACCCCGATAACTAAAAGGTTTTGCCCCTGGTAATCCCGGGTAATTTGCTTTCCCAATTCTTTTACTCTGGCTTTTATCTGCTCCTGCGAATACAAAATATCAACTTCATGAAAATTCATTGTCACTATTCCCCCTATTAACATATACCTGATTATAGCAATTTATTTTACCCTTACGCAATTTAATAAGAAAATAGAATTTTTTTTGACACTGAAGGACACTGATTTCTTATGATTAACACTGAAAT
>DUMX01000126.1 GCA_012839665.1 Gelria sp. | reverse complement strand
CCGCCAGGGTGAAGCCTCCGGTGGGAAGTGTAGGGAACGGCCCCTGTGCCGTTCCGTCATGTTGTCGTAATACTAGTGCAGCCATTTTCATTGGTGGTTGCCGTGTGCCCGTAGGGTATGTGTGCTTGGGATGCGATAAGAAAATACAGTTGTTTCCGGCATTTATAGAAAATCTGCATAGGTAAACTAATTCCAGAATACTAATTATAAGAGTTTATATAAAAAAAGGAGGGGAAGGAGTGAAGATTTACTATTTTTCTAAAGATTCAATGCGGGGAGCGGCCATTGTTTTTGTAGTACTATGTGGGTTTCTGGGAATTTCATTATTATACTTTAATAATATTGGTATAGCATCACATTCCAGTCAACCAATATATGAAGGTAATAGTGGTGAAAAGGCTATAGCCTTGACTGTAAATGTAGACTGGGGAGAAGAGTATATCCCCGTCATGTTAAAAGAATTTAAAAAACATGACGCCAGGGCAACTTTTTTTGTAACGGGTAGGTGGGTGGAAAAAAATCCAGAGTTATTGAATCAAATGAGCCAGGCTGGGCATAGTATTCAAAATCATGGGTATAAGCATCTTCATTTTAACCAGCTTTCTGAAGCCCAGATACAAGAGCAGATAAAAAAAGCGGAGAAGCTAATCCAGGAAGTAACCGGCAAAAAGAGCCAATATTTTGCCTCACCCTATGGGGAACAAGGTAAAAAACTGATGCAGGTGGTAAGCGGGCTTGATTATGATTTAATCATGTGGAGCATTGATACTATCGATTGGCAGCGTCCGGCGCCAGATACTATTGTTAAGAGAGTAATAAACCGTGTTCATAATGATGCCATTATATTGATGCATCCTACTGAACCAACCGTTAAAGCACTTCCAGAGATGTTAAAACAGCTAAAAGAAGAAGGCTACAAGATGGTTACTATAGAGAAAATATTAATTGATAAGGATAGTAAACTGCCTGATGAAAAAGATAAGACCAGGAATTAGAATTCTTCTAAGTTTGGCCGGTACTATTTTCGGCCTGTTCTTTTTTACGGTACCAGTATCAGCACTACCTTATATTAACTCTTCTTATTATTGCCTGGTAGATGGAAAAAGCGGTCAAGTTATAGCATCTCATCAGGCAGATATTATGCGGCCTGTAGCCAGTACCACCAAAATGATGACTGCTATTCTAACTGTAGAGTATGCCAGTCCCGATGAAATAGCTGTAGTTAGCCAACATGCCGGGCGAACTCCACAGTATTCAATCGGGTTACGGGCCGGGCAGGAGATATCAGTCTCTGAACTATTAAAAGTAGCTTTAATACGTTCTGCCAATGATGCTTCGGTGGTTTTGGCTGAGCATGTTGCCGGCGATGAACAGTTTTTTGCTCACTTGATGGGTAAAAAGGCTTTTGCTATTGGTGCCGTTAATACCCACTTTCGCAATGCTTCGGGGTTACCATCTAACGACCACTATAGCACAGCTTACGATTTGGCTCTGATAGGGCGCTATCTTTTGAATAATGACTATCTCAAGTCTATTGTTGCTACCAGGCAGACTACATTCCAGCATCCCGGCTACCAGAAACCAATGATCATTAGAAACACCAATCTTTTGCTGACTACTTATTCTGGGGCTGACGGTATTAAGACTGGTACTACTAATGCTGCCGGTAAGTGCCTGGTAGCTTCTGCTACCCGTAATAATCGCCAACTGATAGCAGTTAGCTTAAAATCCGGGGATCGCCGCAGAGATTGTGCTTCTTTGCTAGAATATGGTTTCACCAACAGTCGATTGACTAAAGTAGTAGATAAGAGTTTACCTTTTAAACAGTTATATGTTGCTTATGGTAGACATCCCAGCATAGAGGTGTACCCGGCTGAAGACATTTACCTTTGGAAAACGGAATCTACTCCGGATATTCAAAAAAGAGTAAAGGTAGACTATGTAGTAAAGGCACCTATCTATCCGGGGCAGAAACTGGGTAACCTGACCGTTTATGTAGACCAGAATCCAATAATGAGTACGGATTTATTATCCCGCTGCCAGGTAGACCAGGAGCAAACTTCGCTATTTCGGTTTATGCAAAATCTAAAGCTTAGAAAAAAGGATTAGCTGAATTAGTTAAGAATACTTAATATAACGTAGTATAAGTTGGAGGTAGAAATGTGATTAAATGCTGGGAGTTGGACAGTAAAGCCAACCTGGTGGTAGAGGAGATTCCTTATGTAAGGTCAGTTGCTATAGGTGTTTATATCAAAGTAGGTTCGCGACATGAAGACTTGCATTTGTCAGGTGCCAGCCATTTTATTGAACACATGCTTTTTAAAGGCACTGATAGGCGTAGTGCCCGGGAAATAGCGGAGAGTTTTGAAGGTATTGGCGGGCAATTAAATGCGTTTACTTCTAAAGAGTATACCTGTGTTTATGCTCGTACCCTTGATGAGTACCTGGATAATGCCCTGGACATAATCTTTGACATGCTTTTTCATTCCTCTTTTACCCCCAAAGATTTCGAGACCGAAAAAGGGGTAATTGTTGAAGAAATTAATATGTATGAAGATGCTCCAGATGATTTGGTACATGATATTTTTAGCCAGCAGTTGTGGCAGGGACATAGTATGGGGAGGCCAATTTTAGGGACAGTAGATTCAGTACAGGGATTTAAACGGGAAGAAATATATAGTTTTTACCAGGAGGCTTATATTCCGGCCAACATGATTATTGCAATAGCTGGCAATGTAGATGCTAATAAGGTGAAAGAGCAGGTGGAAAGCTATCTTAACCTGGATATGCCTGATGGTACACACTTTATTAATACTGAAATAGGGGATTATGTACCTTTTATTAAGACGGTAGCCAAAGATACGGAACAGGTCCAAATTTGTTTGGGCTTACCGGGAATATCTTATCAGGATAAGCGTCGGTATACCCAAAATATTATGAATAGTATTTTAGGTGGAGGAATAAGTTCCCGGCTGTTTCAAACTATTAGAGAAGAATTGGGGTTGGCTTATTCGGTATATTCATTTCCTTCCAGTTATTCAGATACTGGTTCTTATATAATTCATATAGGTACTGGACCAGGAAAGGTAGCTCAGTTTTTTGAGGCACTTCATGCTGAGATTGATAAATTTCGGCAAGAAGGAGTTATAACCGGCGAGGTTGAAAGAACCAGGCAATTAATTAAGTCCAGTATGCTGATGGGTATGGAAAGTGTTATGAACCGTATGAACCGACTGGGCAGGTCGATTTTAATGCATGGAAAAATAATTTCAGTAGATGAAGTATTACAGCAAATTGATGTGATTACTCCTGAAAAGGTCAATCATTTTGCCGCTGAAATTCTGGATTTATCCAGTTTTTCTTTAGCCGCTGTTGGTAATGCCGATGTTCTTCCCATGGTGGAGAGCGAGTATAAAAAATGGTGGAAATAAAAAAAGAGGTTTTAAAATTATGAAGGTATATATAAAAAGATTGCATTCGTTTGATTTGCCTTTACCGCGCTATATGACGGAAGGGGCGGCAGGGGTTGACCTGTATGCTGCGGTGGAGCAGGAGGTGGCTATTGCCCCCGGAGGGAGGGTTTTAGTACCTACTGGTATTGCCATCGCATTGCCGGAAAACTATGAAGCCCAAATTAGGCCACGTAGTGGACTGGCTTTAAAATATGGACTGACCTTGTTAAATACTCCTGGCACCATTGATTGGGATTACCGAGGAGAAATTAAGCTTATTGTTATAAATTTAGGGGACAAAGAGTATATTTTACAAAGGGGTGAGCGCATCGCCCAGATGATTTTTAGCCGGGTGGAAAAAGCTGAAATAATAGAGGTGGAACAGCTGGACGATACTAACCGGGGTTCAGGAGGTTTTGGCCACACTGGTACATAGAATTGGGGGGTATAAATGAGATTAAATGATTTGGTGGGTAAAGAAATCGTAAACATATATGATGGGATGCGTATGGGAACAGTTGGGGAATCGGATATGATGGTAGACGAGGAAAGCGGAGATATAATTTCAATAATACTACCTAACCGGGGTAACGCTTTTAACTTCTGGGCTGACCGACAGAAACTGGTTATACCTTGGGGGGCGGTAAAAAAGATAGGACGAGAAGTCATTGTTGTAGACCTCGATGCCACCCACATGCGCTTAAAAAATAGTTCTATCTAATTATCCGTGTTATCCGCGTCAAAAAATTAAAAAAGTGTTCTTCATAAAAAATCAGTGTTAATCTGTGCCCGAAGGGTCTGTGTTATCTGTGTCTATTCCCGTCTATATTCGTTATTTCCCGCTGCATGGTTTAGCGGGATTTTTGTTTTGCATAAATAGGTTCTGGGGAAACTATGGGTAGTAAGGAGGTATATTTATGGTATATGATAATGGTAAAGGTTCTTACCCGCCCTGGAGCAGGATCCCCGGGCTTAATGAGATGTGTGAAGAGGCTGGAGTTGATTTTGACAGTTTTATCAAGGACTTGGAAATTGGAACTGATTTCAACGATATGGCGGCCAAATACGGAGTAAGCATGAATACCATAAGCCTATTAAAGGAGCATTTCATAAAGTATGGTTTAAGCTCGGTTATGGGGGGAGACTAAAATACTAAAAGTCTGAAAAGCTGCAGAGTATTGAAAATTAGCATATAATGATATAGTATATTCTAAATTTTATTAGGGAGGCCAGAACAAATGTCAGGTAAATTTAGCAAAGAAGGTCTCACTTTTGATGATGTATTATTGCTTCCGGGACGCTCGGAGGTAATGCCCAAAGATGTTGATGTAACTACCCGCCTAACTAGAAACATTACTTTGGAAGTGCCATTAATGAGTGCTGGTATGGATACAGTAACTGAAACTAGAATGGCTATTGCAGTTGCTCGTGAGGGCGGTATCGGTATAATACACAAAAATGTGACGGTTGAGGAACAGGCCCGCATGGTTGACCAGGTGAAGCGCTCTGAACATGGGGTAATTACTGACCCCTTTTATTTAGCACCAAATAACAAAGTACAAGATGCCCTGGATATCATGGAACATTACCGCATATCAGGTGTACCTATTACTGAAGGCAAGAAATTGGTAGGGATTATAACTAACCGGGATATACGTTTTGAGACTAATTTTGACCAACCCATCAAAAACATTATGACTAGTGAAAATTTGGTGACTGCTCCGGTAGGAACCGATATGAATGAGGCTATGGATATACTGCGCCAGTACAAAATTGAAAAATTGCCACTGGTTGATGATGATTTTAACTTAATGGGATTAATAACTATTAAAGATATTGAGAAAACTTATAAATATCCTAATGCTGCCAAGGACTCCCGGGGCCGTTTACTGGTAGGTGCAGCAGTGGGTATTGCCCGGGATACATTTGATCGGGTGCAGGCATTAGTTAGAGCTGGGATTGATGTTCTGGTAGTAGATACTGCCCACGGACATTCAGTGCCTGTAATAGAGACCGTTGCCGCTATAAAGCAAAGATATCCGGACATGGAATTAATTGCTGGTAATGTGGCTACTGCCGAGGCTACCGAGGAACTAATCGAAGCGGGTGCCGATGCCATAAAAGTAGGAATTGGACCTGGTTCTATATGTACTACCAGGGTAGTAGCGGGAATAGGCGTTCCCCAAATTACTGCAGTAAACGATTGTGCTAACGTAGCTGGTAAATATAATGTTCCTATTATAGCTGATGGCGGAATTAAGTATTCTGGGGATATAGCCAAAGCTATAGCTGCTGGTGCTGATGTGGTAATGCTGGGAAATCTCTTTGCCGGTACGGAAGAGAGTCCCGGGGAAGTAGTTATTTTACAGGGAAGAAGTTATAAGGTATATCGTGGAATGGGGTCCTTAGGAGCTATGACCCAGGGAAGTAGTGACCGTTATTTCCAGGAGGATGCTCAAAAACTAGTCCCAGAAGGAATTGAGGGGCGGGTACCCTACAAAGGTCATGTGTCCGAAACCATTTTTCAGCTTATAGGTGGCTTAAAAGCTGGTATGGGTTATTGTGGGGTAAAAAACATTGATGAAATGAAAACTAAAGCTCGTTTTATTAGAATAACTAATGCCGGCCTAATTGAAAGCCATCCCCATGACATCAATATAACTAAAGAAGCTCCTAATTATAGGGTTTTGTAAGTGTTGGGTGATTTTTTATTACGAATTATAGTTGCTGCTGTTGTTGGTACTTTGATAGGAATGAGAACTAACTCTACTGCATCCAGGATGTTTGTTCTGGTAAGTATCGGAGCAGCGCTATTAACCATAGTTTCAACTGAATATTTTAAGGTAGTTAATTATCCATGGATTGGTGACCCCGGCCGGCTAACAGCGCAGATCATAACTGCATTAGGATTTTTGGGCACTGGGTTAATATGGATATCAGAAAAACAAGAAATCAAAGGTCTTGCCATAGCAGCCAGCGTTTGGGTAACGGCAATTTTAGGAATACTTATCGGAACTGGCTTAAGCCTGGTTAATATCGTTATTATTATATTTATAGTTTTTATTTACCTTATATTAACAAATAAGCAAATGGAATAAATAGGCAAAAGAGGTTGCATCAGGGTATGAAATACCATATACTCGAAAGAAGGGGACTATTAGCCTATTCATAATTTAATCGCTTAATCTGTTTGTTAAACAGAACGGAGGAACCATATTTGGGGTGAATCATTTATACATATGAGGGGCTACCCTTGGAGCCCTAACCCGTCAGCTAACTTCGTAAGCGTGCTGAGGGAGGGATAAACCCTCCATAACTATAATAAGGGGGGATTTGTTTTATGAATGCTCAAAATACTGATAATTTGTTTATTTCCTTGAACCGGGCGGATGAATTAAGATCCCGGATTCAGGATTACCTGGATATAGAACCAGGTATGGAAACAGGTTTTAGAGCTCGAGAACGGAATGCACAAAACCGTTCACGTATCCTAGAGTATTTCGATGCCAGCGAAGAAGATTGGAACAACTGGGTTTGGCAAGTCAAAAATCGTATTTCTGATGTAAATATACTTTCTCAATTCCTGGATTTAAAAACAAATGAGTATGAAGAAATCCAAATGGTTTCCAAAAAATATCGCTGGGCCATATCACCTTATTATTTAAGTTTGATTGATTTTACCAATTATCGCGAATCGCCAATATTTAAACAGGCTGTACCTGATATCCGAGAAATTAATGACCACCATGGTAAACTTGACCCTATGGGAGAATTAACTACCAGTCCGGTTGCTCGGGTAACCCGTCGTTATCCGGACCGTTTGATAATTAATGTTAGTAATCAATGCGCCATGTATTGTCGGCACTGTCAACGGCGGAGAAATATTGGCGAAAAGGATTTGCATTCTGATAAAAAGCAGTTGGAACAAGCCCTGGCTTATATCCGGGATAATCACGAAATTCGTGATGTATTAATTACTGGCGGGGATGCCTTAATGCTCAGTAATAACAGGTTGGATTGGTTGCTGGGTGAATTGCATAAAATCCAGCATGTTGAAATTAAGCGTCTCGGCACCAGGACTCCAGTTACAATGCCGCAACGAATTACCCCGGAACTATGTCAGATTCTTAAAAAATATCCACCAATTTATGTTAATACACAATTTAACCATCCACTGGAAGTTACTGATGAAGCAAAAAAAGCTTGTGATATGTTGATAGAAAGCGGCTGTGTACTTGGTAACCAGGCTGTATTACTAAAATCTATAAATGATGATGCTCATATTATGAAGAAGCTTAATCAGGAATTATTAAAAATTAGAGTCCGTCCTTATTATTTGTTTCATGCTAAACAGGTAAAAGGAACTGCCCATTTTGTTACCAGTGTGGAGACAGGTCTTAATATAATGGAACAATTACGGGGATATACCTCGGGTCTGGCGGTTCCTACTTATATTATAAATGCCCCCGGAGGCTTAGGTAAAACCCCAATATTACCGCAATATTTCATGGCTATTAAGGATGAACAAATTACTATGCGCACCTGGGAGCGTAAAATTTTAACTTATCATAATAAAACTATAGAAGAAGCTACTTAGCACGTAAGTAGGGTGCTGGTAGCAAACGGTATAGGTATGGCAAAGTTTAGTGGTAACCCAAAATACGGGGTTAATTAAGAATTAAGAATTAAGAATTATCGTTGAAATACACCCTACGGGTACAACAATGTTCTCTATCGTTCACAATTAAGGATGCTCCGTATTTCTCTTTATTTTGACCTTAAATAAGTCCGCGTAGTTCCAAATGATTCCGCGGTTTCCGCGTCTAATTATT
>DUMX01000125.1 GCA_012839665.1 Gelria sp. | reverse complement strand
TAGACGCGGCGACCTTAATTATGAACGGAGTTCATATCAGTGGTACCCGTAGGGTGTAGGGTGTATTTCAACGATAATTCTTAATTTTAATTCTCAATTCTTAATTCGTATGTGGAGGTTATTATGGATAGGCTCTTGGAAGACCTTCAATATATAAAAGGAGTAGGGCCGAAAAGACGTAAACAATTGAATCGGCTGGGGCTGAATACGGTTTTCGACCTTATCTGGAATATTCCCCGGTCTTATTTCAATCGCGATAATGTAAATCGCATTACTGAGTTAAGAGATAGTGAAGCATCCAGTATAAAAGGAAAAATATGTTCTACCGGTACCACCCGAACTCGGAGTGGGATGATTATATTCAAGGCTCTGGTACAGGACGACTCCGGAGCAATTACGGCAGTATGGTTTAACCAGCCTTTTATGTCTAGGATTATTAAGCCCGGGCAGGATGTATTCCTAAGTGGCAAGCCCAGAATGTTTTCTTTCAGTGGAATGGAATTTAATGTGAGTGAGTATGAGGTAATTGAAGATAAGGATACTTATTTTAAGGTCCTGCCTATTTATGCACTTACTGAGGGCCTCAGCCAGAGAATGATGCGTTCTATTACCCTCAATAGTATAAGGGACTATCTTGACTATTATCCAGAAGTATTAGATAAGAACTTACGAAAAAAGTATAATCTTTGCCCTATAGATTACGCCTTTAGTAATATACATTTTCCTAACAGCCGTGAGGCTTATCGCCAGGCTCGCAAGAGGTTGGCTATGGAGGAACTATTCCTGTTTCAGCTCCAAATCAGGCAACTGGAAAGGTATTTGCCGAAGGATAATTATGTAATACATCAGGAAAAAACTGATTTGGTAAAACGATTAACATCTGAACTTCCTTTTCAACTTACAAAGGCGCAAAAAAAGGTAGTTAACGAAATATTTGCTGACATGGAATCACCATTGGCAATGAATCGTCTTCTCCAGGGAGATGTAGGTGCAGGGAAAACCGCGGTGGCGGCCCTGGCAATGGCCAAAGCGATTGCCAGCGGGTTTCAGGCGGCCATAATGGCTCCCACTGAAATTTTAGCGCAGCAGCACTATACCGCCCTGGAACGGTTTTTTTCCGGCTATGACGTTATTGTAGCCCGGCTTACCGGAGGAACTTCAGGTGCAGAGCGACGGTTAATACTAGAAGCGGTTAGAAGTGGTGAGATTGACCTGCTGGTTGGTACCCATGCCTTGATTCAAGATGATGTAGTATTCCACCGTTTGGGGTTGGTAGTTATAGACGAGCAGCACCGTTTTGGAGTTAGACAAAGGGCAGCACTAAGCGATAAGGGTAATTCCCTTGATGTACTGGTTATGACTGCTACGCCCATACCCAGGACCCTTGCTTTAACTGTGTACGGTGATTTGGATTTATCAGTTATAAATGAGTTGCCGCCAGGACGGAAAGCTATAAAAACTTATTTTATTAAACCCCAGCGCAGACAGCAGTTGTACCAGTTTATTTATGAACAGGTACATAACAAGGCAGCTCAGGCTTACATTGTCTGCCCACTAGTTGAGGAATCAGAGAAACAGGATTTACAAGCGGCAGTTTCACTTTATGAAGAATTAAAGACCGGAGTTTTTTCGAACTTGAAGGTTGGACTTATCCACGGTCGCCTTAAACCGACGGAAAAGGATATGGCCATGCAAATGTTTAAGCAGGGCAAAATCCAGATTTTGGTTTCTACCAGCGTAATTGAAGTTGGGGTAGATGTTCCTGATGCGTCAATTATGGTGATAGAACAGGCAGAACGCTTCGGACTCTCCCAGTTACATCAATTAAGAGGTCGCGTGGGACGAGGTCATAGGCAATCCTATTGCTTTTTAATTGCTGACCCCAGGAACGAAGAGGCAGTCCGCAGGCTTCAGGCTATGGAGAAAACTAATGACGGGTTTAAATTGGCTGAAGAAGATTTGCGTATACGAGGACCGGGTGAATTTTGGGGAGTCAGGCAACATGGACTGGACGGGTTAAAAGTTGCCAATTTAAGTAAAGACCACAAACTGGTAGAACTGAGCCGAGTCCTGGCCGAAGAAATCAAGCAAGACTATATGAATTCGCAATTAGAAAAGTACATTACTTTAAAATTTAAAAAATCAAATCAAGTAGCACCTAATTAATACGGAAATAGGCGCTATAACCAGATTGTTTAGAACCCTAACCGTCTAATTCATAAAACTGGATAAATAAAAAACTTTAAATTTCAGATTATAATACTGCGATGTTAATTCGCAGTATTTTTAATTTTTAAAAAAAGGAGGCGAATTAATGAAAAACAAAAAGAAGGAAATCAAAGGAATCGAGAAATTAAAATATGAAGTAACCCAGGAAATTGGCATCTCTACTAGCGATAAGCCAGATGATAAGAAAAAAACAAAAAGTCTTGAAAATACTTCTAGGCATATAAGATTAATCCCGGGTAAAAATAAGACTACACCAGATGAAGGAGGTGAAATAAATGGCTAGAAACAATAATCAGCTTTTAGTTCCCCAGGCCAAAGCAGCTATGGACCAGTTTAAATATGAAGCTGCTCAGGAGGTAGGTGTAAATCTGAAACAGGGGTACAATGGTGACCTCACTGCTCGCCAGGCTGGTAGCATAGGTGGACAGATGGTTAAGAAAATGATTTATGATTACCAGCAGAGAGCATCCGGTGGACAGGGACCGGGACTGAACATGACTCAAGATCTGAACGCTATTAAACAGCAGAATCAGCAGTAATAATAACTAAACCTCTAATCATACTATCGTTAACAAGCGGATTATTTTTATCCGCTTGTTTTCATTTTAAGTAGCATAGAGCTCCAGCTGTTCTTCAGAGATACCGGGAAAAAGAGATTTAGCCACTCCCATGGAGATGATACGAGCACTGTTTTCAATAATTTCATCTATTTCTTTGGGGGTTACTCCCATACTTCCTCCAAACGGATTTAAGATTTCCTTAATAGAATCTAAAGAGACATTTTCGTTAAATCTGGCCCCACTATTTAAACAAAACTTTTTAACGGCTTCATTGGCAATTACCGCAGCATTTACAATGGTTGGACAACCAATGGCTATTACTGGTATCCCGAGGTCTTCCTGTCTTAAAGCGTGGCGAGCATTTCCTACTCCTGAACCTGGTTGAATTCCAGTATTAGACATTTGAATACTAGTTCCTATACGGCTGACACTTTGTGCAGCTAGAGCATCAACTACTACCAGTAGAGCCGGCTTAACTTTTTCTACTATACCTTGTATTACTTCAAATGTTTCCAGTCCGGTAATTCCAAGTACTCCGGGAGCTATCCCGCAGCTAGGCCTCATGCCTTCGACCAGAGCATCAGGGAAATAACTATGATAATGCCTGGTAATGGGACTATATTCAATAAATTTTGGCCCCAAAGCATCCGCAACTGCTCTCCAATTACCCAGACCAACCAGGAGAACAGTATCTTGAGGTTTCAGGTAATCCCCAATCATAGTTTGCATGCTTTTTTCCATTTGTGCCACTATTTCATCACGCACATAAGGGTCATTAATTTTCAGCGGAGGTGATTCAATGGTTATATAAGTCCCAATAGGACGCCCCATTTTCTCTGCTCCACTTGCATTAAGAATAGTAATAGTCGTTACTTTAATATGTTTTAATTGCTCTATGTCTTCTTTTACCCCGGGAATTTCCTGGTCAGTGGCACCTCTAATCAAGTCTCGTGCTTCTACAGCCATATCCACATAAATATTAAAATCATGGTATAACATCTAAACCTACCTCCTTTGGATTTATTATCCGTTTTTATACCTGAAAATATGCATAAAAAATGGCGACTTATTCTAGTCGCCATTTTGGGGAGAGGAGAATTTTGTAAAGTTGTTGGGGAGGGTTTGTTACCAGATTATTTCTGGTATCTATATCATTACCCTGCTTAAAAGAAAATATACACATTACTTAAAATAATTTTTCTATGATAAAATGATGCTAGCAAAAAAAGGGCAAAACAGAAAACTGGCGAATATATGACAGAGGAGTAGAAATGTGCGAGTAATATCAGGAACAGCTCGGGGAAAACGTTTGAAAGCTCCCCGGGGAACAGATACCAGGCCTATTACTGACATGATAAAAGAGGCCTTGTTCAATGTTATTGGCGATAATATTGTTGGTGCCAGCTTGTTGGATTTATTTGCTGGAAGCGGTAGTGTAGGTATTGAAGCCTTGAGCCGCGGAGCCCAAATGGTAATATTTATAGACAACCATATTAAGTCAGTCAATACTATCAGGGAGAACCTGAGTAATTGTGGATTTAAGGAAGATTATGAATTATATCGTAATGATGTTTTTCGGGCTCTGGAAATCCTCAGGCAGCGGCAAATCAAGTTTGATTATATATATGCCGACCCTCCATTTACCGTACCAGGCATATTTAGTCCATTTTTGGCAGCCATGGATGATTATTCTTCTTTGTTGACAAATGAAGGCAATCTAATACTTCGTAGTCCCAGGAAAATGGGTTTAACTGTCGAATTAAACCAGTTGGAAGAGTACCGATCGGATAACTATGGGGAATCAACCCTGCATTATTATTGTTTAAATAAGGAGGTAATAAGGGGATGATGGAGATTTTCAGGATACTGGATGAGCTCGAACTGATGATAAAGGACAGTAAAAAGGTGCCCCTCTCCAGTGGCAAGGTCATGATAGAGAGTCATCGGTTCCTGGACCGGGTAGATCGCTTGAGAGCTATACTACCGGAAGAGTTAGAAACGGCACGGCTTATCATGAGTGAGAAGGAGCGTATTGTCCAGGAGGCCTGTGCGCAGGCAGATGAGTACATGGAACAGTCCAAAGACCATGTAGCCCGTATGGTAGACGATAATGAAATAACCAGAAATGCTATGCAAATGGGCGAAGAAATTATTGCTCGGGCGGAAGAGACGGCACAGGAGATTCATCGCGATATTAATGAATATGCGGACGGTGTTTTAAGCCATATGGAAATAGTGCTGAAAAAAGGATTGGAGGCTATTAGTCAAGGTAAACAGGAAATCAGAGAATCTCAAGTGCAAGAAGAGGATTATTAATCCTGCCACCAGAGACTTAAAATCATCATCAGTGTAATCAATACCAGACCGATAGCTAAACAGGAAAGGGATATATTCCAGGCATCAAAGGAATACAGGGCTTTATAATAAGGGATGGTAAAAGAGCTAACTGCCAGGCGGGGAACGATAATTTTATATCCCAGCAGTGTAATTACTACTGATAGAACAATCTGGATAAGGCGTGAAAGCAGATAAAAGGATAGGCGTACCGGTGTACCAGCCATAATGCTCATCACCTGTGCGATAATAGAAAAACCGCTGAAGGCCAGGATAGCACTGACCGCCAGCAGTTGATATAGAAGCTCTGCTTCATGGGCCAGGACTACTGTCCGGGTACCCAGGGTAATTTCGAACATACCCATGCCAAGACCATAAGCCACTGGATATGGCAGACAAAAGACCTTAAATAAATAACTTAGCATTACTGCTATACTATCCATTATTCCCCATACTGATAGCATACGGGTTAAAACCGAAAAAATTATGACAAAACCCGCAATAGCCAGAATATTATTCAGGCTATTTTTTATAGCATCCCCTAATAATCCTCCGATACCTTGGGAATTCCGGTGTTGCAAAAAAGCTTTACAAGCATCTTGCCACAAAGACTGCTGACGTCTGAAGGTGGAGATAACAGGGGAAGCCCGGAAACGCCAGATAATACCTAATAAGATATTAGACAGGTAATGGGAAAAAGCCAGCAGATAACCGGCCAGGGGGGAGGCGAACATCCCTACACCCACTGCCCCTAATATAAAAAGGGGACTGGAGTTATTGGTAAAGGAGACCAGCCTTTCAGCTTCACCAGCGTTGAGTAAATTTTCATCATAGAGCTTTCTACTTAAGACGGCGCCGATAGGAAAGCCAGAAGTAAAACCCATGACTATTACCAGAGAACTGCAGCCTGGCAGGCGAAAAAGGGGACGCATTATCGGTTCCATAATAACTCCTAGAAAATTAACGAAACCCAGGCTAACCATAAGCTCGGCTACAATAAAAAAAGGTAATAACGCGGGTAAAAGGATAGTAAACCATAGTTTGCAGCCCATCCCGGCAGCAGTAACCGTTTCTTGTGGGTTTATAATCATGAAAGTGGTTAAAATTAGTATTATAATGAGAAAAAAGATGCGGGAATAATTACCCATAATAATAACTCCTATTCAAAATTCTATTCTAATATATGTTTTTAGGATTTGGGTTTAGAAGACATATTAGCGGAGGTGGTAGCTTTGGCAAAACGGCCTCGGATTGCTCTGGTACTGGGTGCAGGAAGTGCCCGGGGGCTAGCCCACATTGGGGTTTTACAGGTATTTGAGGAAAACCAGATACCTTTTGATTTTATTGTGGGAAGCAGTATGGGAGCTATTGTGGGAGGCATTTATGCCTGCGGTGCGGATATGAAAATGCTGGGGCGAATGTTGGAACACCTGGATTCGCGCCTATTTTTTGATGTTCAGCTACCCCGCCTGGGCTTTATATCAGGTAAACGAATTAAGGAATTACTGGATCTCATGACCAAAAAGAAAAATTTTGATGAAACTAAGATACCTCTGCTAGTAGTAGCTACCGACCTTTTAACCGGAGAGAAAGTAGTACTGGAGGAAGGCTCGATTTCCGAAGCAGTTCGGGCTAGTATTTCTATTCCAGGAATCTTTAACCCGGTAAAATTGGATGAAATGATATTAGTAGATGGTGCAGTCGTAGACCGCCTGCCCATTGAAGTGGCTCGTTCCCGGGGTGCGGATGTGGTGATTGCGGTGGATGTTACCTTCGGTGAAGGCCGTGCGGTAACCATTAACAATACTATGGATGTTATTTTAACTGCTATTGATATTATGCAAAAGAAACAATTTGATTTGATTTATGATAAAGCAGACATCCTGATTCAACCTTCTGTAGGCAGGTTCGCCTCCAAAGATTTCGAAAAATCCCAGGAGATAATTCAACTGGGCCGACAGGCAGCGCAAGAAAAACTGGATGAGATTAAGAAGGAAATAGACGGGGATTAGACACTGAAGGACACTGATTTCTTATGATTAACACTGAAATTTTCAAT
>DUMX01000124.1 GCA_012839665.1 Gelria sp. | reverse complement strand
TTTTTAAAATAAACTAAACCCCAGCTACTATTTTCATAAGTGGTTGTGTGTGCCTGGCACCCATGACGGGTTAATAAGAAAATAGAGTGCTGGTAGCAGATATTATAGGTATAGCAAAGTTCAGTGGTAACCCAAAATACGGGGTTAATTAAGAATTAAGAATTAGCGTTGAAATGCTTACGCATTTCCTTTTATTACAATTAAACTTAAAGCCCACTCGCCATTTTTATCGGTGGTTGTGTATGCCTCGTCTTTTTTCCTGCATTTCTTGCCTTGCTTTTTGTAGCATATTTCTGTCTTCAGGGAGGAGAATTTAATTTTTTAGCTAATCTATAACTATAATAAGGAATGCTATATGAGGAAAGTTTTGCTATATTCTTAACGTATTTATGGAAAATAGACAGGAGGTTAAAAAGCGGTGAGAAAAAAAGGATATGTTTATCTCTTAATATTGGCGTTTTTATTGACATTTTGTACACCGGGACCAGTAATAGCAACCGGTAATTTCCCCGATATAAGTACGCACTGGGGGAAGGATTCTATTGTTTCCCTGGCCTCGGCGGGATACATAAGCGGTTACCCTGATGGTACTTTTAAGCCTGATAAAACGGTCAGCCAGGCTGAATTTATTACAGTTCTTATCTCCTGTATGGGGATTACTCCAACTGACACCACCACCCAGTATTTTAACGATACCAGCGAGCATTGGGCTCTAGGTTCAATAAACGAAGCTGTCAAACGGAGGATACTAATACCCTCCGAATATTCCAATGCATTTCGCCCAAATAGCGGCCTTAAACGAAGTCAGGCAGCCGCCATGATGGTCCGTGCCCTGGGTAAAGAAGAAAGTAAGGAAGCCATACCCTTTACCGACCTGGCGGATGTCCAAAAAAGCTACTACCGCGGGTTTATTAACACTGCATTTGACTTGAAATTATTGAAAGGATATCCTGACGGAAAATTTAAACCCTATGAATACATAACCCGGGCTCAGATGTGTACGGTGATTTTGAATTTTATGGAAATAAACGCCCAGGCTCCGGTTGATTCCTGGCAACCACCAGTTGATAATAGCTTAACCGGTTCTACCCTTACTTCCATAGCAATAGGAGATGAAGTCTTTGATTTAAACTTCACCCCGGTGTATTTCAAAACTGACTTTACTAACACCCGGATTTATTCACTCAATTATAATAACGATTATATAACGGTTAATAGTCGTTACCGTTTTTTCCTGGATTCTGCTATTAATAATCCGGATATTGTGGTGTATAACAACTGCTACGGGGTAGATAAGTTTTTAGTATCGGGAAATAAATTAGTAGCCTATCCATCCTATCATAAGGTTGACTCCATCAGTCATGGTAACCTCAAATACCAGTCTGATTTTGTTAAACTTTATATAAACGCCACCTACACTGAAAAATATCTGGGCGATATGGAAATTCTAGATGCTACTACCGTAAAAATTAACGGTAAAACTTATGATCTTAATAAAGATAAGATAACCATTGAACTGGGTTCGGATTTTTATGATATTACCAGAATAGATTTTGGCTCTACTGAAACCCTGGTACGTACTGTTCCTACTGACAAGGTAATTATTAAGGGTATCGATATCAGAGATATTGCAGCTATTTTCTCTGACGATAAATCCCTGGATTTGGAAAGGATAGATAAAATAGAGTTCATCATTGATGGGGAACATTATAGCTTATCGAATGTAATAATTGATGCTTCGGGTAATTTCACCGTACGGCAAGAGACCTTTGCTCCCGAAGATGTTGACATGATAGTGGATAATAATTATTACAAAATTGACTACCTCAAAATATATAAGGATAAGTTTTATTTCTATTGTACTAGCAGCGAAAGTGATTACTGGGTACGCTTAAACAAAGTCTATGTCGATACGAATCAAATTAAAATTTTAAAAGATAACACGGCCTATGACATAGACCAAGTCCTGGTGGTTAAGCGCAATGTAGTTCGTATCAAAGGTAAACAATATGATATTGACTCTACTTTTAAATGCATGTACCGTGATGATGTTTACGATATTGACCGGATAGATTATGATAATACTTTGGATTGCATAACCATAATCGGAACTAAAACTCAAGACAGCTATTGGGCTAACCAACCAAGTAAATATGTATTTTTTGAAAACGATTACAAGTACCAGGACGGAGCAACTGACGATGTCAACATTTATGCTGACCGGAAATGGTTAAATTTTGACCAGATTATGGTTACCGATCCAGCCCATTTCACCTACAATGGTAAAACTTATAATATGATTGGTGCCCTGGTACGAATTGGAAAGGTAGATTTTGAGATAATAGATACTGCCTGGCAAGGACGAAACCGAGTGTTAAACATTTACTTACAAAAAATCTAGCTCATATTAAAAAAGTCCAACTGTTAAAGCAGTTGGACTTTTTTAAATGCTTTTCAGGCAAATCCTCATATATAATAATAAATAACCGAGCTCCTTAGCAGCCAAAAATCATTTAAGAGAGGTGTTTTAGAAAATATGGTTAAAATTACTGCAGATAGTACCTGCGATTTATCTGATGAGATAATTAAAGATTTGGACATTACATTGGCACCGCTCCACATCGTGGTGGACGATCAGGTGTTCAGTGATGGTGTAGATATAACTCCCACTGATATATTTCATTATGTAGAGCAGGAAGGAAAATCGTGTAAGACCTCAGCTGTAAACATATATGAATATAAGGCTTTATTCCAAACGTTTGCGGAAAAGTATGATGCGGTCATCCATATTTGTATAGGTTCGAGTTTTTCTACCTGCTACACTAACGCCCGGTTGGCGGCTGAGTCCTTTTCTAATGTTTATGTAATTGATTCGCGCAACCTCTCCAGCGGTAGCGGACACCTGGTATATGATGCCGCTTTAATGGCCCGAGAAAATATGGACCCTGAGGAGATATATCATAAGTTAGAAAAGACGGTTCCCCTGATTGAAGCCAGTTTTGTAATTGATCAGTTGGAATATTTACATAAAGGTGGACGCTGTTCCGGCCTAGAGGCAGTCGGGGCCAAATTGCTACAAATAAAACCATGTATTGAAGTTGTTAACGGCCAAATGAAGGTAGGGAAAAAATACCGCGGTAGTTTTGAAAACTGTCTTGAGTACTACGTAAAAGACCGCCTGAACAACAGAACAGATATTGATTATAGTCGGGTGTTTTTAACCTCCTCCAAATGTTCAAAAACAACAGTTGCCAAAATAAATACACTGCTTCAGAGTTATTTTGATGAAATTATTGAGACCGAAGCTGGATGTACTATTTCCAGCCATTGTGGTCCTAATACTCTCGGCATTCTCTATAAACGCAAATTATAGTATCAAAATGGGATATACCTCCAGTCAAGCATAGCTTTATTGTTTTGTACATATGCTAAATGCTGGAGGTATTGTGGTTTTTTATTTCCCCTTCTTTAGCAAAGTAATAAGTGTATCCCTTTTATTAAGAGCCGGGTTGTCGACCACCTGGTCCAGCAAATAATCCATAGCTTCCCCTATCTCCCTACCCGGAGGATAGCCCAGGGAAAGCAAATCATAACCGCTTATATCCAGGTCATGAACCGTAAGAGGTTCCTGGCGGGATAACACTTCAAAGCATTTATTTCTTATCTTCATAATCCTATCCGGGTCTTTACCAGATAGTTCAGAACCTTTGATATTGGCTAATTGGAGCTCAAACAAGCGGTCAATATTATCCACCCCTACCCGCCTTATTAATCGTTTCATACTGAGGTCACTAATATTTTCGAAATCATTCATATGTTCTCTGATAAGAGCCGTAACCGCCTTTATAGTCTTACGGTCAAAATCCAGCCTGTCCAGTATGGTCCGGGCCATCTCGCTGCTGCCGCTGGCATGACCATAGCAATGTCCCTCCCCGCCCTCATCTATGGTCAGGCAATTGGGTTTATCAATATCGTGCAAGAGTGCTGCCAGCCTTAAATTCAGGTTAGGCTCAGTATTATCTAAAACTACCATAGTATGTTCAAAAACATCTTTATCGTGATAAGAACTAAGAGTATCAAAACCTACGGTAGGGATAAGCTCGGGTATTAGCCTCTCCAGCAATCCCAGTTCCAGTAACCTGCGTATACCCCGGGAAGGTTGTTCACCTAATAGAATTTGAATAAATTCGTTGCGGACCCTTTCTGAACCGCTAGTAGGAACACTGTCTTTTAAATCTTTCATAGCTTGCAGTAATTCCGGCTCAATTTTAAATCCCAACTGGGCTTCAAATCGCACTGCCCGCAGAATTCTTACGCTATCCTCCTGCATTTGTTCAAACGGATTCCTGGCACAACGAATTAATCGGTTTTTAATGTCCTCTACTCCGTTATACGGATCCACCAATCCCTCCTGTTTGTTATAGGCAATGGAATCCATAGTAAAATCCTTATATAACAAATCCTCTTCAATATCATCGGCAAATCTCCTTTCCTCCCCGGTACGAAAGGTATTTACCTGGTAGCTCTCTCCTTTAAAAAGAACTGTAACTATCCCGTAATCCTCTATAGAAGGAATAGTAGAAAAACCTTCTTTATCATCGAAAACAACTACTACGTTATTAGGAAGGGCATTAGTAGTTATATCCCAGCTTAAAGGCTCTTTCCCCAGCAGGTAATCCCTTATACAGGCACCATAAATATAAGCCTGGTAGCCATTATTATGAAGCTTATTTAAAATTACTTGTACATTTTCGGGTATTATAGTTTTCATCCTGCCACCCCCTGTTTCAAGAGTTTATTACATTTAATACTTCTACAAAAAAGCACGTATATCCTGCTCCTCACTCACTCCTTTCCGGGTCCATAAAGCGCTCAAATAATAAACCCCGCTCCAAAAAATAACATTTGTTCTGGTCAATAGTCCCGGGAAACTAAATATCGGAATAACATAAAAAGTATGAGTATTGCCCTAAACCCGGAGGGATTTTAGTATTGGGTTATGATAGGACATATGTTATAATTTATAGATATTCAGAGACAATATTGTTTTTTATGGTATTAAAGTCAGGAAAATTTAATAGAAATAAAATACTCTTAATCTTACTATACTTCCTACCCTTCTTTAAACCAGATTTTTCCCACCTGGGAGGTCCCGTAATGGAAAATAAAGAAAATCTACAGGAACAATTAAAGGTAAGCCTACAAAAAATTCGCCAGCAAATTACCGAATTAGAAATGCTTAATTCCAGCAGCAAGCGTTCGCAAGAATTATTTACTGCACTTTTTGTCAGCTCACCTATAGGTATTTTTATAGTTCAAGACGGTAAATTCGTTGACGTCAACCCTCAATTTGAAAAAATGATAGGACTTAGCAAAGCAGAACTACAGGGTACCAACCCCTTGGACCTGGTAGTTCCAGAAAATCGTGACCAGGTTAAGGAAAATGCTATAAAAATGCTTAAAGGTTATCCTATTCCCCCTTATGAATACCGGGTATTACAAAAGGGGGGTAATATAAAATGGATTATGGAAACGGTAACCTCTATCCAATACCTGGGGAAACCAGCTACCCTGGGTAATTTCATGGATATAACTGAACGCAAACTAACTGAAGAAGCCCTGCGCCAAAGCCAGGAACATTTTTGGGACCTTTTCGAAAATGCTAACGACTTAATTTATATTCATGACTTGAAGGGAAGGTTTACCTCCATCAATAAAAACGCCGAGCAAATTAGCGGTTATACCCGAGAAGAAGCCTTGCAATTAAGTTTTCTCGATGTGGTGGCTCCGGAAGACGCCGAAACTGCAGCTACTACAATTGTTAGAGATATTTTTAAAGGTCGTACCCCCACTTACGAGCTAGATATCATTACTAAATCGGGCAATCGAGTACCACTGGAGATTCGCCCCCGGCTATTATATAAAAATAGCAAGCCCTATGCAGTACAAGGCATAGCCCGGGATATAACCGAACGTAAACTCATGGAAAACCAGCTCCGGGCTACTAACCAGCGCCTGCTCGATATAATTGAATTCCTTCCTGACGCTACTTTCGTTATCGACCAGAACCAAAAAGTAATTGCCTGGAACCGGGCCACCGAAGAAATGACCGGACTTAATAAGAACGATATTATTGGTCAGGGTAAGTACGCTTATGCTATACCTTTTTATGGCTATCCCCGTCCTATGCTGGTAGACTTGATTGCTGCCTCAGATGAAGATATAAAGAAGCATTATAAAGAGGTACAGCGTGAGGGAGAAAGCTTTTATACCGAAATTTTTGCTCCCAGTGTGTTTGATGGAGAAGGTGCTTACATCTGGGTTAAAGCTTCACCCCTTTTTGACACTGATGGTAACCGGGTAGGAGCTATAGAATCTATACGGGATATAAGCCAGCGTAAACATTTTGAAGAACAGCTCCGTTACCTGAGTCTGCATGATAAGCTTACCAGCCTTTATAACCGTAATTATTTCGAGGAACAAATAAAACGACTGGATAATGGTCGCTTCTCCTCCACCGGTCTCCTGGTATGTGATGTAGATGGACTAAAACTAGTTAATGATACCCTGGGACATGATGCTGGTGACAAGTTGCTGATTTCTGTAGCCCGGGTTATTGAAAAATGTTTTCGTGCCGATGATGTAGTGGCTCGGGTGGGAGGAGACGAATTTGCCATCATTATGATGCATAGTCCAGAAGCAATTGTAGAAACAGCCTGTCAGAGAGTCCGTGATGCAGTAGATAATTATAATAGTAATAATCCGGACATACCCATTAGTCTTTCCATTGGCTTCGCTGTCCGTAATGCCCCCTCTCTGAGCATGAATGAAGTATTTCAAGCCGCCGATAATAATATGTACCGCGAAAAACTACACCGCCGCCAAAGTGCAAGAAGCGCCATTGTCAAGACCCTCATGAAAGCTCTGCAAGCCAGGGATTTCCAGGCCGAAAGACATGCAACCCGAATTCAGAAACTAGTAGTTACTCTAGGTGAACATATTGGGTTTCCTACCCACCGGCTTACCGATTTACGCCTGCTGGCCGAATTCCATGATATTGGTAAGGTAGGAATATCTGATAATATTTTATTTAAACCTGGCCCTTTAACTGAGGAAGAAACGTTTGAAATGCAACGCCATCCTGAAATTGGTCACCGTATTGCCCTTTCTGCCCCTGACCTGGTCCCCATCGCCGACTGGATACTAAAACATCATGAATGGTGGAACGGCAAAGGTTATCCCCTGGGGTTGGAAGGAGAAGAAATACCCCTGGAGTGTCGTCTGTTAGCTGTAGCTGACGCTTATGACGCTATGACCAGTGACCGCCCTTATCGTAAAGCTATGAGTAAGAATGCTGCTATTGCCGAGTTGCAAGATTTTGCTGGTATTCAATTTGATCCTTACCTGGTTAATCTTTTTATTGAAATCATTACAAAAGAAGAAGATTTAAATTAAATTTCTTGCCTTTTCTGCAAGCATATGATAAACTTAACCAAATTAATATATTCTCCGAGCTCTTAAACCTAATGTGATTGGCTATGGTTTACGAGCCTGGGTACAGAGGGAAACGTCTGTGCCTTCCCGTATTGTGAAAAGGAGTACATCTTACTGTAACTGTTGTTTTATTGCTTATCAGACAGACAGCTTCGGTGTGCTTACTTGCCAGAAGTTGTCTGTTTTTTATTTAACTGCATAAAGTTTCCGAGCTCTTGAACCTAACGTGTTTAGCTATGGTTCCCGAGCCTGGGTACAGAGGGAAACGTCTGTGCCTCCCCGTATTGTGGAAAGGAGACCATTTTTAGCCTATGCTTGCTATGTCATAGGCCTGGGTGGTCGTGCCTTTAAAGGGAGTTCGACCATTTTTTATTTAACAATTGTTAGTTTTACTTACCCGTCAGGGTAGATTCTTAGTTATTTTTGGTAAAAAGCTGTACAAGGCTTTTTCATACAATCCCAATCTTTTTCCTCCCGCTTGCTACTTAATGTAAGCGGGCTCTTTTTAAAATTCATAACAAAGGGCCTTTGTTATTTGTTATATATTACTGCATCGCAGTAATATCACACTCACAAACTTATCCATGCATGTAAGGATAGGTAATTATTTAGTTTTATGGGTTGCTTTATAGAGGAGGTGAAAGGAATTTTAGTTTAGGCGTGAACTTCTATCGGAGGAGGGAGAATTTTGAGTACACTGCTAAGTGATGGTGTTATTCACGTAAGCGACAAATGTAAAGCCTGTGATCATTGTACCTCTATCTGCCCTACCCACGCCATAAAGGGTAGACTAGGAGAAAAACACCATATTGAAGTTAGGAAATGTATTAACTGTGGACAATGTTTAATAAATTGTCCTTTTGGAGCTATTGATGATGTTAGCATGGTCGATGAGCGAATAATAAAGGCTCTCAAGGACCCCAGTAAGTTTGTAGTAGTTCAAGAAGCCCCGGCAGTCCGAGTAGCTCTGGGCGAAGAGTTCGGGCAGGCACCGGGAACTAATGTAAAACATAAAATGTATGCTGCCTTAAGAAGGCTAGGTTTTGATAAGGTTTATGACACCGAATTTACGGCTGACCTTACTATAACCGAAGAAGGAACTGAACTTATTTGCCGGGTTTTTAATGACCTTGGAGTTCCTGGTTATGAGGCTTTTGGGCCTCTACCCCAGTTTACCTCTTGTTGCCCGGCCTGGGTAAAATACGCTGAAGATAAATATCCTCAAGTTTTACCCCACATTTCTACTGCCAAATCACCTCAGCAGATGTTTGGAGCTGTTTCCAAGACTTATCTGGCTGAAAAACTAGGTATAGACCCGGCCAGTATCTATTCCGTTTCAGTCATGCCCTGTACTGCCAAAAAATATGAATGTGACCGCCCCGAGTTTATAGCCAGCGGTTTTAAAGATGTCGATGCAGTGATGACCACACGGGAACTGGCACAAATGATTAAAGCAGCAGGAATAGATTTTATGAGCCTTGAGGACGAACAAGCTGACCGGTTTATCGGAGCCTCAACTGGCGCAGCGACGATATTTGGAGCAACTGGAGGAGTTATGGAGGCTGCTCTACGTACTGCCTATGAAGTACTCAGTGGGGAAACCCTGGATAAAGTCGATTTTAAAGCAGTTCGGGGATTTAAGCCGGTACGGGAAGCAACCGTGGAAATTCCGGTAAAAGCCCTGGGCGGCAAAGTGCTACCTGTAAACATATGTATTGTTACTGGAACTAAATATGTTGACGATGTTATTGAAGATGTTCTGGCTGGACGAAGCCAATACCACTTTATCGAAGTAATGAACTGTCCCGGTGGCTGTGTCAACGGTGGCGGACAACCGATAAGACGTGACACGTATTAAAGGAGGGAGGACAGCGAATTATGAGTATTTTTACTGAAAAAGTTGGTATGACCAGACGTCAGTTCTTAAAAGGAACCGGGATGCTGGCTGTTGTCGCCATAGTATCGGGAGTCTTCGCCAAGATAGGTTTTGATGCCTTTGCAGCCAGTGATGAGTATATTGCCCAGCGGGCAGCCGGGCTTTACACCCTGGATGAACAGATGACTATACGCAAGTCTCACGAAAATCCGGAAATAATCCAGATTTACGAGGAATTCTTATCACCGGGGGAGCAAAAATACCTGAGCGAAAAAGCCCATCACTTGCTCCACACCAAGTATGGCAAAGACATCCCATCCTTTATTGATGAGCTTAAACAGCATCAGGATGTAGCGTAGGAAGGGGGTAATGTGATGAGCGAAGATGTTATTAAAGGAAAAGTACTAAAACATGATACCCAGACCAGAACTATGCACTGGATTCACTTACTAGCCTTTCTTATTTTAGGGATTACTGGTATTGGGTTTTATTGGGATATTGCGGGCATAGCCAATATTTTTGGCGGTCCTGCTAATTCATCCCTGGTTCACCGCTGGACCGGTGTAGTATTTACAGTCGCACCGATCCTGTATATATTATTAAATTTTGACCGTTTTTCTAGATTTGTTGATACCATTACCAGTTTCTCCAAGGATGATTTTGCCTGGTTGAAAACTATGGGTGGATATGTACCATTTATAAAAGTAGAAGAAGTACCTCCCCAGGAGAAGTATAATGCTGGTCAGAAAATACTGGGCATTCTGATAATTATCGGTTGCCTGCTAATTATCCTCACCGGCTTTCCTATGTGGCTATGGCGAGATGTAGTAGCTCCAGCAACTCTGGCTCTCTGCTATAATATTCACTTCTGGACTGCAATTATAATGATTTTACTTGTATTAGGACATTTCTTCCTGGCGGCCATTCATCCGAAATCCCGGGTAGAATTCTCCTCTATGATGCTGGACGGTTATATTGATGCCCAAATTACAGCTGAACATAATGCCAAATGGTTTGCCGAATTACAAAAAACTGAATAGCCACTAGTTTTTAAAACCCGGTCTGGCTTATGCAGACCGGGTTTTTATTTGTTCTAGCAGGATAAATCTCCTAAATATCGAAAATATAGTTAGAAATAGAATGAAATTGGACACTGACTTTTTTATGAATAATACTGAAATCTTTAAATTTTAAAATATTAATGAAAGTAGGGATGTTATAGTGAGTACAGTAAATGATGACGATAAGAAATATGGTATAGCAGATATTGACCTGGGAACCCCTCCCCCGTGCTATTTAAATATGCAGAC
>DUMX01000008.1 GCA_012839665.1 Gelria sp. | reverse complement strand
TTTAAAAAAATCAGTGTTAATCATAAATAATCAGTGTCCTTCTGTGTCTAATCCCCGTCTATTTTCTTATTAAAATAGCGGGCTTTTGATGGCCCGCTTTACTTTAATCTTTCCGGTTATTTTTTGAAAATAGCGCCGGAACTGGCTGATTGTACCATCTTAGCATATCGTTTCATATATCCGCTTTTAATTTTGGGTTCGGGTACCTCCCAACGGGCTTGCCTCTTTTCTAGTATTTCAGCATCTACCATAAGGTCCAGCCTACAGGCCGGAATATCTATTCGTATAAGGTCCCCTTCCTCTATAAGAGCAATTAATCCCCCGGCTGCTGCTTCCGGGGATACGTGTCCGATAGAAGCTCCCCGGGTAGCTCCGGAAAAACGCCCATCAGTTATAAGGGCTACTTCTTTATCGAGTCCTATACCTGCTATAGCTGAAGTAGGGGTCAGCATCTCCCGCATACCTGGTCCCCCCGCCGGTCCTTCATAACGTATGACAATAACATCCCCGGCTACAATTTTACCTGCCAGGATAGATTCTACTGTTTCTTCTTCGGAATCAAAAACTCGAGCCGGACCTTCATGGTACATCATTTCTTCAGCAACTGCACTCCTTTTAACTACTGCGCCTTGAGGAGCCAGGTTGCCAAATAATATGGCCAGCCCACCAGTCGAGCTATAAGGATTATCCAGCGGTCTGATAACATCATGGTCTAAAACCGAAGTAGAAACAATATTCTCACCCACAGTTTTACCGCTAACGGTCATACAACCGGTATTAATCAGACCCTTTTGGTTAAGTTCGTTAAACATGGCCTGAATACCACCTGCTCGGTAAAGGTCCTCCATGTGATGCTCACCTGCCGGACTTAATTTGCACAGGTGAGGGGTAGTAGCACTAATTTCGTTAAATAAATCAAGGTCAATATCTACACCCGCCTCAGCAGCTATAGCCAGCAGATGTAATACGGAATTACTGGAACAGCCAATAGCCATATCTAACCGTATAGCATTTTGAAAAGCGTCAAGAGTCATAATATCGAGAGCTTTAATATCCTGTTCCCATAGCTGCATGATTTGCATTCCTGCTTTTTTAGCCAGCCGTATCCTCTCGGAATAAACAGCCGGAATAGTGCCATTGCCGGCTAGAGCCATACCTAAGGCCTCAGTTAAACAATTCATGGAATTGGCGGTAAACATACCCGAGCAGGAACCGCAGGTAGGGCAAGCGTTTTCTTCCAGGTAAGCCAACTCGTCCATGCTTATATGCCCAGCAGCGGCAGCACCTACTCCCTCAAATACCTGGGTCAGGCTAACTGCTTTTCCTTTTACTCTACCGGCTAACATGGGACCACCGCTTATAAATATGGAAGGCAAGTTTAACCGGGCTGCTGCCATCAGCATACCCGGTACTATTTTATCACAGTTGGGTATAAATACCAGAGCATCAAAGGCATGCGCGGTAGCCATAATCTCTACGGAGTCAGCTATGATTTCCCGGCTAGCTAAAGAATATTTCATGCCGATATGGTTCATAGCAATGCCATCACAAACCCCAATAGTTTGAAACTCCATAGGGGTACCCCCGGCCAAACGTACACCAGCTTTTACCGCCTCGGCGATTTTATCCAGGTGAATATGGCCAGGAATAATATCGTTTTTCGAGTTTACTATGCCTATCAGGGGGCGAGACATCTCCTCCTCAATAAGTCCCAGGGCTTTAAAAAGAGAACGATGAGGTGCCTTTTCCAGACCCTTTTTAGCCAAATCACTACGCATGCTAGTTCCCTCCTAATTTGTTTAACGCAAAAAACATGAACAAATTACTTAAATATAATTGCTTCGGGGCCTTCGGGCTCTTTAACCAGTTCCCGGAACTCAGCCAGGAGAGTGGCGAATACAGGCCCTGGTTTACCATTACCGATTACCCGACCATCAATTTTGGTTACCGGGATTAATTCAGCAGCAGTTCCAGTCAGGAAGACCTCATCAGCAACAAAAAGGTCATAACGGGTAAAGGTGGTTTCTTCCACTGGAATACCACTTTCCTTGGCCAGCTGAATTACTTCGTTACGAGTTACTCCCTCCAGCATACCCAAATGTATAGCCGGAGTCTTCAAGATACCGTTTTTAACCATGAATATATTGTCACCGGTACACTCGGCTACATAACCTTCCTGATTGAGCATGATAGCCTCCGGTACTCCGGCAATATTAGCTTCAATTTTAGCCATAATATTATTTAAATAGTTCAAGGATTTAATGCGGGGATTAACCCCTTCAGGCCCATTACGCCGGGTAGGAACTGTTATTACGGTCAACCCGTTTGTATAAGTTTCATCAGGATACAGAGTAATGGAAGACGCTATACATACCACTGTAGCAACGTCACATTTTTTCGGGTCCAGACCTAAATCTCCTTTACCCCTGGATACTACTACCCGTATATAAGCATCCCGGAGTTCATTCTGCCGGCAAGT
>DUMX01000123.1 GCA_012839665.1 Gelria sp. | reverse complement strand
TAAGGATAATCGCAATGAAAAAATAAACGTAACAGGATACCGCAAAACGAACCAAGTTATTGTAACTGCATATATTCCAGCATCAAATCGGTAATCAATTGTAGCAACATTTTTTGGTTTTCAGGCCATTTTTTATTACCAAACCCAGAGTGTACGAAACCAGCAAACTCGTAAGTCTTGTTGTGTGCCGGGTAGCAGGATAATTGTTTTGCTACAAAGAACAATTGTCCATAATTCATTAAATTTGATACTGATGGACTTAGATATGACGTTTTACAAAATTGGCCTAAAAATGTAGACCTTGCTGAAATATTGAAAAACTATGCGCAAAAACAGATTGAACCGATTCTTATGGAACCAAATCTAGAACTAATTACCGACTAAGTGACCAGGGAGGTAGGGAGTTGGCCTTGCGTTATGACCTTACGGTTCCCTTTGCCCGCCTGGTGGGAACCAATCCACAATTATCTTCTTTTATGCAAATATAGCTTGTCTAGCTTCTTTACGTGTTTGGAAATGACGCCAGTGTGTCTTGAAAAGAACCTCTACAGGTAAAGTTGTAACCTGGTTAGTGGCGGTGGGCGAGCTGAAATACCAGGGAAAACAAAACATATTATTGACATTTTTTCCGTATGGCTTACTATAATGGTTATAGGAGGTGACTATACATGAAAACCATGTCGGTAAGTCAGGCAAAAACATATTTTTTGGAAATTGCCCGGAGGGCTGAGAACCAGGAGAGCGTTGTAGTTGAAAAGAGAGGCGAGCCAGTGTTGGTAATAATACCTTATCAGGAATACTTAAATCTCGAACGGATGAAGCATTTCTTGGCGGTCAGAGACCTGTCAAATATTTTAGAAGACACTGGGCTAACCGCATCGGAATTATACCGGGAATCAAGAAAGGAGCTGGAGCATGATCGTAATTGATGCAAGTGTTATACTGGCAGCGTTTTTCCCAGACGAGAATTCCCGGCAAGCTCGCCGCCTTATAGCAGACTATGTGGAAGGTACGGTGGAGTTCTATGCTCCCAGACTGTTGATATTGGAATTGGTAAATGCTTCCCTGGTTGCTTTTCGTAGGGGCAGGATGGATGAAACAATATTTAATCAGTTGGTAGGCACAATAACTTCATTGCAGATTAGTTGGGTGGACATTGAGTCGTATGGCCGGGAGTTAGCTCAATTTGCAAAAGAGAAGCAAATAAGTGCCTATGATGCAGCTTACGTGCAAGCTGCCACACTATTGAGCTGCAAGCTTGTTACCGGGGATATCAAATTAGCTGTAGCAGTCGGAGAGCCGGTGATAACGCTTGACAATTATTATCCTGAAATATGAGAAATATTAAAATCATAAAGTAGTGTTCTTTTGATTTCTCGTAAAAAACTTTATAAAAATGTAACAACGACCTCCTGGCAGGCCGGCACACTTCGTACGAATATATAAAGTATACTGGGAGATGGAACCCGGTATTGAACAGAATAGAAAGCTTCAATATTACCCTGGGCGGCATCTGGATGCTTTTATAACGAAGTGACCTGCCAAAAAGGAGGACAAGATTCTATGGATACACTGGAGAAATCAGTTGAGTTATTTCTAGAGAAAAAGTATCGCAGGAACAATAGAGACAGAAGGACTGCTCGAAATCTGCTATTGGATAAATCTACTTCATTTTTAAAACAGCCCAGTCTTATTACATACCTGGACCGACCAATTACCGATAGAGAAGTAATCGAGAATATTCCCATCGCCATTAAGGATGTGGTAACCTCCTACACCAAGGATAAGAATACTGCTATAAGCATTTTAAAAGCTTATCTTAACTTTTTGAAAAAACAATATGGTGTAGAGGTAGCAATCGAATTTCCTCCTACTTTTAACTCCCAGTTTGATCGCCAGATGTATATTGTTAAAAGTTTGCATAAGCGTGATTATCGGGCCCTTGATTTTGCGGATGAACTATGGGTTAGTGATAGAACCATAAATACCGACTTGCAGCAACTTGAGGATGGAATCACTATACTGGGGCAGAATTTAGAGATTAAAAAGCAGGACGTGGTTTATAAAAAGGACGGTCTTAACACGGTCCACCCTATCTTTTTAGTGGCCAATCTTACTCAAATAGTTATTCTATTACGGGGGCTGGAACAACAATCACAGGACCAGGCTTATTGCGAATATGCGGTGCGCCTGGCTGCAAATATATGGAGTGAGCTATCTGATTACGGCAGAGAAAGAATCATAGAAGTATCGGGTCAGCTTAACCTTAATACGGCCTGGTTTAACCTGCTGGAAGAAAGGCGCAACAAAGCGCTATATTCTACTGAAGCCCATTGTTCCTATAACCAGGGGGTTGGAAACGTTCTGGATTTTCTTAAAAACGGCAAGCTCTGTGCTATTGAGATCCAGAATGAGCATGGTACCGAAATCCTGGAGGACTGCTTGATCAAAAACCATTCCTCCGGGGACCATATCACGGTTGAACACCAGGGGCAGGAGTTAGTAATCCCTGTCGATTCTGTTATCAGCGCCAGTGAATACGGGAAATGCATTTATTAATTCCCCAACATACATAAAAATCGAAGCTGAGCTTCCTTCGTTCATTTACTAATCTCAGATAAACTGTGATCAGCATATGAATGAAAGGGGTTATAAAAATGACTTTTAGAGTATTTGTCTACGGAACCTTAATGAAAAACCGTTATAACCATGATTATTTTCTTAAAGATCAGAAACACCTGGGCCAGGCTGTACTCCCCGGATACGCATTATATAACCTGGGGAGCTTCCCGGGCATTATTCCAGACAACCAGGAAAGAGTAATGGGTGAGCTTTATGAGATAGACCATCAAGTTCTACGCCGATTGGACATGCTGGAGGGGAATGGGCACCTGTATATACGACATTCTGCCCAGGTACAGCAGCAAGACACTGCCATTGAAGTACAAGTGTATGTTTGGAATGGACAAGTTCAACAGGAAGATAAAATTGAGTTTGATGCTCAACCCTGGGACGATGAGTATGGGAGGTAGATAAAGACGAACGATAAATATGTATGGTATGCATGTTATGGCTCTAATCTTAATGAAGAACGATTTCTTTGCTACATTAAAGGTGGCATATGCGAATTTAACGGCAGAAGTTATGATGGCTGCACGGATAAAAGCGACCCGATTGCGGATAAGCCCGTAATCATTCCCTATAAACTTTATTTTGGCAATAGCTCCGGTGCCTGGGGCGGCGGTGGGGTTGCATTTATTAATCCCCAATGGGATAGCGAACAAAGTACCTGGGGTCGTATGTATTTAATTACCAAAGAGCAGTTTGAACAGATTCACATTGCGGAAGGGTCAGGCCGTAATTGGTATGGAGAACTGCTAGACTTGGGAGAAGCTGATGGTTATAAAATAAGGACATTTACCAATGCTGGGATAAGGTCGGCTAATATGCCATCCGCTAAATACTTGGAGGTTATGGCTGAAGGCCTTAGAGAAACATATCCCCATAAGAGCCCGGCTGAAATAAGCCAATACATTACAGAACACCTGGTAGATTTGGAGTTTGCGGTGGGATAGGACAACCTGTATTGGAGGAGGAAGTAAAGTGAAAGTGCAAAGCAAATTCATAGTCGTCCAATGTAATGAATGCGGGGCCAAGAGTATTTATGGAGCCAAGGACGTGGAAATGAAATGTAAAGGATGTAAGAGCGAGGACGTAAAGATAATTGAGAATCCGTTTTAGGCTCGGGGCGTGGTTTAATTGCAGTTACTGAAAATTAATTCAATGTCCAGTTACCAGGCCGGAAATCCTTTGCGGGTGCAATTATAGTTGATTTTGGCAGGAAATCGTATACAATTGTAGAAAATATAGTGGCATAAATACAACATTCATTGCACTGAAGCAAGCCCCACAAACGCCAAAAGTCCATCGGAGGTTAGCGATTCATGCCTCACGAGCCTTAGAGCCACCGGTCTCCAAAACGGGGTTTGTAACAATGACCCGCCCGCTTTCCAGGGGATTTTTGAAGTAATTGAGCCGAGAGGCCTAGCCGTCCGTGATAGCGATATTGAGGTTTTGGTATGGCGTCAATGTCAGGTAATTGATATACTACGAGTAGGGAAAGCAGGGATTATCCTACCTAATAGAGGGGGTTTTGAAAATGGCTATAGATCGACCACTCGTAGATAATGCAAAAATTATGGCTAAAGGCCAGGTGACAATTCCAAAAGATATACGGGATAAGCTCAAATTAACTGAGGGTGAAAGAGTGACTTTCATTTGCCAGGGTGATTATGCTATTGTTATGAATTCTGCTATCTATGCAATGAAAACGCTGCAAAAGGAAATGCAAGGGAAATTTGAAGCTGTAGGAATTAATTCGGATGATGATATAAATGAGTTGGTAAAAGAAATACGTCAGGAGATAGAAGGTATATGAGGGTAATGATTGATACCAATATCATTATCTCAGCTATTCGTAACCCAAACGGAACTCCATTTGCTGCTTATGCCAAAGCAGCTCAACCACCGTATAAAATTGTATTATGTGATCAAATTATTGATGAAGTACGAAAAGTTTTTAATAGGAAATTTCCAGATAGTGTATCCTTGATAGAAAGATTTTTTACATGGGCACTTTTTGAAGTGGTAAGTACACCCGGTGAAGATAAAAGGGCTGAAACAGAGGATATGATCAGAGATGTAAAAGATAGACCTATACTTAGAGCAGCATTGGTGTCAAAAGTGGATGTCTTGATTACAGGGGATAAAGATTTTTTGGATTCCGGCGTAAAAAATCCTCAAATAGTAACCGCGGCGGAATTTATGAGTCATTTTTAGTTTTTATCCCTATAGTCAAATAGTCAAAGATAAAAGGGCTATGACTTCCTATATGTGGAAGCTATAGCCCCATTTTTTTTAACAGAGTCGTTTTTACAATATAACAACCGGAAATACTATTGCTATTCACCTGGGGTATTCGTAAAATGCCTATTTTACCATAACAACGTTAATTGCTTTAATCAGGGCGGTTACTTCGTCTCCCTGTTTAAATCCGGCTTCTTCTAAAGATTCTCGCGTCATCACGGACGCGACTTCGGTGTCACCCATTCACATAGTGACCTGGGCCATGACATCGTCTACTCTTATGCTTCACACCTTACCCTGAAAACGGTTACGGACGCCAGCTTCCATTATAACATTTACCTCCTAACATAATTCAAGCTATATGATATTTTGGATAAAAAGAAAGGTAATTATACTTCAACATTGCCAATAATAACCGGATAGGACACATAGTATAACATTAATTAATAAATACCTTAATTTGTTTAGGAAAAGTCTCCAGCAAGTTAAGGTTTATCTTCGTGTTATACTGAAGGCAAAGCTTGGACAAATGGTCTTGTGCGGTGGAATACGAAGGCATCAGAGGAGATTGTTGGGGGAGGAGTTCTGGTGAGGTTACCTGGGAGAGCGGACTTTAACACAGGTAAATTATTTTTTGTTAAAATGTTTGTCATTCTCGGAACTGCTCTGGCAGGGGCTATACTTGCAGTTTGGCTGCTGGGAAGTACTACGGTTGAACTGGAAGGTATAGAATTTAAAGTGGGGTTAACTCCGGGGCGGAGTGGTATAACGGAACTGCATTTTCCGCCCTTTGGGGAGGTTGAAGCTAAAACTCATCAGGGGCCGGTAAAACTGGTTATCAGCCTGGAGCAAATAAAAAGTGATACTTTGAAATCTCATGTAGATAACCCGCCTGACCAGAAAGAACTGGTAGAGCAGCTACAGACCAGTGCCCGCGATGGAATAACTGCCTTTGCTCTGCGCCAGGCAATAGTCGCATTTCTGGGTGCTCTTATACTGGTCTTTTTGCTCTGGCGCCCCGGTTTGTTCAAGTCTTTACTTTATACCACTGTATCTACCTTAATACTGTTATTAATCCTGGCCGGAGTATTTCGTTCCTATGATACGGTAGCCTTTCATGAGCCGGAATATAAGGGTGTTCTCAGTATGGCACCGGTGGCAGTAAAATTCGCCAGTGATTCCCTGACTGATTTAAAGCAAATTCGTTATCACACCCGACAAATTGTTTCCAATCTGGGTTTGCTCTTTTCCAGTGCTGATAGCTTGATGGTTATGGCTAATCCGGAGGAACAGGATGAAGTGGTTAAGGTGTTGCTGGTTAGTGATTTGCATTCTAACCCGGTCGGAACTGAGTTTGTCAAAAGTCTGGCTACCCGTTTTAAGGTAGATTTATTGATAAATGCAGGTGATTTAACTGATATGGGCTTACAGTTAGAAACTGGTGCTATAGAGGATTTAGCCGCCGTAGGTGTGCCTCATTTGTTTGTAGCCGGGAATCATGATAGTCCGGAAACCATCGATTTTATTAGCGGTTTACCTGATAGTCATGTTTTAGATGGGCAGATGTTCACCGTTAAAGGTGTTAAGGTTCTGGGTTTTCCTCATCCATTATCGGCAATACCGGCAGTAGAGTATGAGAGTTCGGAAGAAGAAGAGGAAGATTATAAACAGCAGTTGATCAGGATAGAGGAGGCGGTTCTGGCGCAGGGGCACCCTGACATACTGGTAGTGCATGATTCCAAGCTGGGAAAAGAAATGACTTCGCTGGCCAATCTGGTGGTAGCCGGGCACGATCATCGTATTAGAATGGAAGAGGGGGCGGACGGGGTTTTTATTAACCCTGGAACTACCGGCGCTTCCGGTTTACGGGGCTTATATTCGGAAAAGGGTATTTCTTATTCGGCAGCTATTGTTTATTTGATACCGGATTTCGGTTTAGTGGCAGTAGACATGGTTAAATATAATCCGGTTTCTCAGCAGTTTTTCCTGGAAAGGAAGTTGCTCCAGACCACAGCTAATGAGAAACACTCACTTAACTGACCCCTCACTCCTCACTCTAAACAGTTGGTCAAGTTGATAGATTCGAAGTTATTTACCCGACAACTTCGTTATCAACGCTTACTTTCGTCTTTAACCTTTCATGAGTGCGAAAACCACCGATGAAAATATTTTTACTTGCTCTTCCTGTACAGTAGCACGTAATCTGTAGGGGCGGCCCCATGTGTCCACCTGCGGGATTGCA
Organism: Gelria sp.; assembly: GCA_012839665.1. Classification (GTDB taxonomy): domain Bacteria; phylum Bacillota; class Syntrophomonadia; order Syntrophomonadales; family Syntrophomonadaceae; genus UBA4844. The sequence goes on along the minus strand of DUMX01000123.1, from coordinate 99 downwards.
GTGATCGGCCGGGCAGACACACGGGTCTGCCCCTACAAAAACTACATAAATCCGCATCTTTAAAAATTAAAAAACTCAGTGTTTTTCATACTTTTCAGT
>DUMX01000122.1 GCA_012839665.1 Gelria sp. | reverse complement strand
TCTGACACACAGGAATTTAAACGTTTTTCAAATGAGCTGGATGAGGCTAAGTCATAAATGAAAATAATGAAATAATTAAAACGCTTGAGGATGGGCGTATATATCTTGAAGAGTATTTGGCGAAGAAATGGCCAGGGGCAGCCCGGGAAGCGATACATGAAGATCGGGTAATGCGTAATAAGGTCATTCAGTCTGTCAGTCCCCTGCTTTAAGCAAGTCCCGCTGCTTCCCAGGTAGTCTAGTTAACTTTCGGTGAGAACTGCCACTAAACTGGAGGCTCCGTATTTTTCTCGTAAGCGCGGTTTTTCAATTTTACCGGTAGGATTGCGCGGCACTTGATCAAAAATAATGGCCCGAGGACGCTTATAACGCGGCATGGAAGCACAAAACTCGCTTATCTCTTCTTCCGTACAGTGATAACCTGATTTTAATTCTATGATAGCCGCTACTATTTCACCTAAGCGTTTGTCAGGCAAACCAATAACCGCTACATCCTTTATGCCCTTATGAGCACGCAGGAAATCTTCGATCTGCACCGGGTACAGATTCTCTCCCCCACTGATAATCACGTCTTTTTTCCGATCCACCAAATAAATAAAGCCGTCTTCGTCCCTGCGGGCCATATCCCCTGTAAATAGCCAGCCATCCTTGATTATTGCCGCTGTTGCTTCCGGGTCTTTGTAGTAGCACTTCATAACCCCCGGACCCTTAACTGCCAGTTCGCCAACCTGTCCAGGAGAAACGCTATTTCCATTCCCATCAGCGATCTTAACCTGCCAATTGTGACCGGGAATGCCTATGGCCCCAACTTTGTGTATGTTTTCCGTACCTAAATGAACACATCCAGGACCAATCGATTCACTTAGGCCATAGTTTGTATCATAAAGATGATCCGGAAAATACTTTTTCCAACGGCGAATCAGACTGGGCGGAACCGGCTGAGCCCCTATATGCATGAGCCTCCACTGGGACAGCTCATAATCATCCAAATTTACGTCTCCTCTTTCAATGGCATCCAAAATATCCTGAGCCCAGGGAACCAGGAGCCAGACAATGGTGATTTTTTCTTCGGACACGGTTTTAAGGATCCATTCCGGCTTAACCCCGCGCAGTAATATAGCTTTACTTCCTGAAATAAGGCTGCCAAACCAGTGCATTTTGGCACCGGTATGATAAAGCGGCGGTATGCATAAAAAGTTGTCTTCCCGGGTTTGGCCGTGGTGAGCTTGCTCCGTATATGCCGAAGACATTAAACTGCCGTGATTATGCAATATTGCTTTGGGAAATCCGGTTGTCCCCGATGAAAAATATATTGCCGCATCATCATCATCGGTTAGTCTAATCGGTGGAGCTTCCGAAGAACAGTTGGCCGTAATCCGGTCATAGCTTTCCGCGAAAAGAGGCCGGTTTTCCCCCGCATAAAAGATGGTTTTAACTTTGGGAATCTGGTTGATAATTGATTCCATCCGGTCAATAAATTCAGGTCCAAAAATCAAGGCTGTGCTGTCCGACAAATCCAGGCAGTATTTGATTTCCTCTGCTGTATAGCGGAAATTTAATGGGACCACAATAGCACCAGCCTTTAATATGCCAAAATAAATGGGCAGCCATTCTAAACAATTCATTAACAGAATCGCTACCTTATCTCCCTTTTTAATTCCCCTTTTGAGCAGCAGATTGGCCAGTCGATTTGCTTTTTCGTCAAAAACACGCCAGGTCATGTCCCGGCGGTATTCTCCGGTCGGGTTGTTTTCGATGAGTTCATATTCCAGCCAGGTTACGTTATTTTTCTCCTGGAGATCCATATTTATCTCCGTCAGACATTTTTCTTGTCCAAACATTTCAGCATTACGTGATAAAAATTCTGTGATAGGCATTTGTGCTTTCCTCCCGTCCTACCAACTTCAGTATAATAATTGCATTGCTAATAAGCCCCAACCCCACCCATTCCGATGATTATGTCGGAAGCTATCCGAAGGCTGTACGCTGTATCGCTGCTGTTGCACCGAGATTGGAGATTTACGCAGAAAAGTAGAGGCTTTTAAACATGCTGAGTAGGGATTTGCGGTAGTAATGAAGGGCTTAGAGTAATCGTTCGCTTTACACTACGACAAAGGGCCATCCTGGGGTGATGATCCGTTTTGCTCCTGTTCTTTTGGCGCTATCTCGGGGGCAAGATTCAAAACAAAATCCCGAACCCTTTTGGCGCTACTCAATGCCTGCCTCATATCCCTTTCCTCCAGCATCAGCTCCGTTGGGTATCTGGGCTGAACTCCATAAGCTGTCAGGTCAGAGCATTGGTCGGCTATCTTTTCAAAGGTTTCGGACAAATTAGAACAGAGTTTGCGCAATTCGTCTAAATCGTGTATCTTAGGCGGGTTTATCCCATTTAAAACAAGATAACCCTTAAGATATTTCTCGGCGGATTGCTGGGAGAGATAGCAAATAATTTCTACAGGCATAGGTTTCATATTGAGTAGGTATTCGGCACTGTTTAAATCCATTTCCCCGAGCTTTTGCCATTCCTGTGCACTTTCGCGGTTATCCATATAGCACTATCCCCTCCTGGGCTATTTGCCTCTCAATGGTGGGAGTGGATTTGCGCTGATTAAATTTATTTGTTTTGCTGACTATCACATCTACAGGCATTGTTTTTTTATCCCGAATTGCTCTGTAAATCAATCTCATGGCATCAATTTCGCGGATATCCGCGTCCTCCGGCATCACCACATAAATATCTAGATCAGAATCAATATGCGGTATACCATTGGCATAGGAGCCGAACAGGATTATCTGCTCCACAGGGATGGTATTCACTATGATATCTTTGAGAACGTTCAATTCATCCTGGATCCGTTTTTCCATGCCGACACCTCCGTCTATTTGCAGTTTCATTATTCCACCTAATCTTAGATATAGTCATTATAGCATAATTTTTGGAAAAACAGGCGAGGTTGAGCCGAGGTTATGGCCGTAAAATACATTCGATGACAGCATCTCTTTGGCAAATATAAATGTCAGTCTCTACTCATGCAAAAATGGTTCTTGTTAAACTCTATGAGCCCTTCATCTCTCATTTCCAAACTAAAGGCTTATCCCCATCTTAAAGGTAACTTTGGCACAGCATGGTATAACCAGCAGAAGGAACTTGACAGCATTCCCGCACCTGTTCTCTATACAACCAACTGCCTGATGCCTGTAAAAGACAGCTACCGTGATCGCGTCTTCACCACCGGGGTATCATGGAAAATTTAATTTCACCTTGATAATTGGTAAGAAGCGTAGCGTCTGTAATACCGTTTTTCTTTAAATGCTTAAACAGGTTATCATGCAGTAGAATGCGGATATCTTCATAATCTGTGTAATGTTTAAAGATTTTGTCTGCAAGCCCTTTGATTTCCTTTCCGGATACAGGCATCGTGCAATATTCCCTGATGGATGGTCCAAATTCCGAGCCATCTCGTGCTTGCTCATATTTCTCAAGGACATAACTGCCGTTACCATCTTTGCGATAGGTAATTGCCGCCGGAATGATGCTGCCCCCTTCTTGTGATAAAGTATTACCATAAAGTTTATACCTTGCACTGTAAGTGGTTACAAAGACCTTTAGCAAATCTTCTTCCTCATAGCTTCCGAATACCTTTGGAGCAACAATTATAAAACCGCCTCTTTTGTTAGAAGTTGAATCCCTTTCTATTTCGGTATCATAGACAAGTTTTTCAATTG
>DUMX01000121.1 GCA_012839665.1 Gelria sp. | reverse complement strand
TATTCAATTGCCCAAACAGCTAAACAATTAATTAACCTATGGTAGCGGAGGCTTCACCCTATCGGGTGCACAGCAGCTTTCGGTAGGAAGTGTATGACGGAACGGCACAGGGACCGTTCCCTACACTTCCTACCGAAAGCTGCTGTGCACCCGATAGGGTGAAGCCTCCGCTACCATAGGTTAATTAATTGTTTAGCTGTTTGGGCAATTGAATAACGGGGAGCACTTACTTAACTGTCCCCTCACCCCTCACTCCTCACTCTAAACAGTTAGTCAAGTTCCTAGATTCGAAGTTATTTATTCGACAGTTTCATTATTAACATAGCGCCTATCTTCTTATTATACCTATAAAAATACTACCTCGGGGAAGATTTGCCAGATTGATCAGGCTTTCCCTGTCCCTGAACGCAGCCTTTTGCTCATTAGACCTCCAACTTTTCCACACATGGCATTATTCAGCGAACCCCAACCCTCATTTTCCACCTGCTCTAAAATACCCAACTCCCGAGCAATTTCCAGTTTAAGTTTTTCCTTTTCATCAAGTGGTTTAGACTTTTTCTTTTTTGCTGGCATACAGTTATCCTCCTTACAATAAGTCCGGTGCCTGTCTCAAACTTATTACAGGTTTTTTCTTACAAACTTAAAAAGGTCAGGAAGTCTGCCCCGCCAGTCGGGCTGATGACTTGTACCCTTATCAATTAACATATCTTCTACTAGAAAAGTCTTCATACCAATTTTACTAGCCGGCAAATCTTCACCAGTATCATTTCCTATCATCAAGCAATCCCTGGGGTCAACCCCAATTTTCTCTACTATCTCCTCATAATATTGGACATGAGGTTTACAATAATGCATCAGTTCATAAGAAGTTATTAACTCAAAATCATTTTGTCCCAAGCCCGCCCATCTTATGCGATCCTGCAGAGCACTCATAGGGAAAACGGCGTTGGTAGCTATTACTACTTTATAACCCTTCTTTAATATGTATTTTACCATTTCCGGGATTCCGGGAAAGGGACTACAATAGCCTTCAAGTCGGGGAAAACATTCCTGATAAAAGCGGTCAAAAAAACCTTGTATTTCTTCCGGATGGTAAGCCCAATTCTGGTAGAAATCTTTTGTGAAGACTTCTTCATTAGTACTTTTTGGATTCAGGTCAGCTATCATAACCTCAGTGGAACTCCAAACTTGCTTAACCAGACGATTCCCTTCCTCATAACCCATCTCTGCTGCCAGTTCTAACATTTTTCTAAAATAATGTTTAAGAAAATAATCCATATCTATATTAAGTAAGGTACCATCAAGGTCAAAAAGAACAGCTTCATACATAACCCTTCGCCCCCTAATTTTAGCAGTTTTACCGACTATTATAGGCCATTATAATAATTTAATAAACTCAAACGGCACTTTCATTAAAAATTTCTTATTAAAAAGAAGGAAATTTTGTAAATATATAGAAATGCATTATAGCATATTCGATTTCAGGTTATTTTTTTGAAGGAGGATGATTGCCCTGTGTTTTTTACCTTTTTAAATAAGGATAACCCCAGTTATCCCGACATATCCCTTATGACCAATTATTTCCCTGATGTGGTATTAAGTTATTTTCATGACTCTCTGCTAAAAATCCCCTTGACTACTTATTTACAACTCCAGCAAATAGCAGCGGAGAATACTAATGCTGGAGCCCCCATCCGGGAATGGGAACTGTTTTTTGCCGAGATTAATCTGGACGCTGATGTGGATAACTTTAGTAACAACCAATACCTTCAGACTATCGGACCTTACTACTATCCCCTGACTAATACCAGGATTTATTTGAGTAAAGATACCCCTGCGCTAGCGGAACTGTTAACCAGCGAAGATTTAGACTATTTGACCAGCCTGGAGTATACTCCAGAACTGCACCCAGAGCTTTACTCCTATTATAAGAGTAGAAGGAGTAACAAAAAAGCTGCCAAAAACATAGCAGAATTAATTAAGGATATTAATATGTGTTTAACCACCCTGGGAGAGATTGAAAAGCTTAACCGCCATATTAATTTCTTGAATAAATTCTTGGAACAACGTTATGCTGTTGTGGAAGCGGAGGACTTGCAGCCATCTGAACCTGACAATCTACCAGTAAAACCCCTGAAGGAAGATGAAAAAGATTTACCGGTTAGTAATCTAATCCCGTTTAATCTCATCGTAAACCGCAAACGGAAACAACACGAGAAGGACAACAGTAATAATTTTAATCATGATATGAAGGTTTATATTATTCGTTATCGGGAATATGAGAAGGCTTGCGACCGGTTTAAAGCTGTACTGGAGAACTGGTCTAACTACTATGAAAGTCTGATGGATAGTTGTTTCCGGGACATAGAAATGGCTGAACTAAATATTAAAAAATCGCATAAACATCTTCAAATATATAATACCATTTTGGTTAAATCTTTCATTCACTCTATATACCAGGATACCGAAACCTTGTCCACCTTCCGCCATTACCTGGAAACTGGTAGAGCTCATAACCTGCAGGAGTGTATGAATCTTTATGAGGAAGAATGTCACTGGTCGGAAATAAAAGCTGGTCAAGAACGCATAGAAAATACCATTTACTTTTTACAGGGTACCAATGAAGATTACCGCACCGCCAGTGAACATATTGATCAGGTAATTAAACGGGTGACTAATAAAGATAACGAACTGCAATTAAGCGAGATCGGGGGTTAATAAGATCCTCACTGATATTGTGGCCTTAGGAAGAAGCGATAGAAGAGCATTCCGGTAATAAAACCGCCAATATGAGCCCAGAAGGCAATTTGTCCATTATTCGGAATTAAACCGTACCAAAATTGGGTCAAAATCCATAATCCCAGATAAATCCAGGCGGGAAAGTTAAAAAGGAAAAACGGCGGAACTAAAGTCAGCACCCGGGCGTGCCTGAACATTATAAAGTACGCCCCCATAACTCCGGCAACAGCCCCGGATGCACCTACCACTGGTAAAGTAGAGGTAGGGTTAACCATATAATGAGTAATCCCTGCAGCCAGACCACATAGTAAATAGAAGAGCAAAAATCTGCCCTTACCCATATGGTCTTCAACATTATCGCCAAAGAGCCAGAGTATCCACATGTTTCCGATAACATGCATCCAACTGCCATGAAGAAACATAGAGGTGAAAAATGGATAATATGCAGACGCAGATAAGGATACCTGGTACTGGTTAAACTCTGCCGGTATCATGCCAAATAAGTAGATAAAATTCTCTATACCTGGTCCCAATGTTGTTTCATAATAAAAAATATAAAGATTTATTGCAATCAGGAGAACGGTTACCAGAGGAAAATGTTGACTGGGAGTGCTATCCCGAAGTGGTATCATAATTGTTTAGAGTGAGGCGCGAGGAGTGAGGAGTCCAGTTCAAATAAGTACTCCTCATTCCGCTATCGCTTCTCCCTCTTTCCCTACCTTTCGTAAGTTATCAGTATCTAAAAACCTGCATTGCTCCTTTAGGCACACATACCAAAGGGCACACACGCAACCACCGATGAGAATGGTTTTACGTACTCTTCCTGTACAGTAGCACGTAATCTGTAGGGGCGGACCCATGTGTCCGCCCGCGGGATTGCAGTGGTCGGCCGGGCAGACACACGGGT
>DUMX01000120.1 GCA_012839665.1 Gelria sp. | reverse complement strand
GTAGGAAATCACCGGCGGGTTCTGGTATCTGAACTTTCCGGTTTGTCTAATTTGTTATACAAGGCCAAAGAACTTGGTATTGATGTTAATACTTATGATGCTGAAACCCGGCGCCTGATGTATTAACATCAATACCAAGTTCTTTGGCCTTGTATAACAAATTAGACAAACCGGAAAGTTCAGATACCAGAACCCGCCGGTGATTTCCTACCTCTTCCGGATTAATGTGTTCATAGGTCTGCGAGTCTTTTAATAAGGCACTGACATGGATGCCGCCCTTGTGAGCAAATGCTCCATGGCCTACAAAAGGCTGGTTGTTATGGTGAGGCATGTTGGCAATCTCACCTACATAATGAGATACTTCAGATAGTAATTTAAGATTATCAGCCGGCAAACATCTCAACCCCATTTTTAATTCCAGGTTGGGAATAACTGAACAGAGGTCACTGTTACCACAGCGCTCACCATACCCGTTAATAGTTCCCTGCACCTGGCGGCATCCTTGTCTTACCGCCACCAAAGAATTACCTACTGCAGAGCCAGAATCGTTATGGGCATGTATCCCCAAAGGGGCCTGTACCTGGCGCCCTACTTCTTGAACAACTGCTTCAATTTCCCAGGGCATGCTGCCGCCGTTAGTATCACAAAGAATCAACCAGTCGGCCCCGGCAGCGGAGGCAGTTGCCAAAACCTGCAGGGCATAGTCCGTATTGTTCTTAAACCCATCAAAAAAGTGTTCCGCATCGAAGATTACTTCCAGATCCTTATCTTTTAAATATGATATAGTTTCTCGAATCATGTTTAGATTTTCTTCGAGAGTAGTTTCCAGGGCCCGCAGCACATGGAAATCCCAAGTCTTCCCCACTATAGTTATAGTTTTGGCTCCCGAGTTTAACAGGGCTTTAACATTGCTGTCCTGCTTTACCGTAATTCCCGGTTTACGGGTAGAACCAAAGGCAGCCACCCGGGAACTTTTCAATTCCAGAAGCTGCACCTGCTTAAAAAACTCCAGGTCTTTAGGATTGCTACCCGGCCAGCCTCCCTCAATATAGGATACTCCTAGGTAGTCCAGCTTTTTAGCAATCTTAATCTTATCATCCAAGGAAAAAGAAATACCTTCTCCCTGCGCCCCATCCCGCAGGGTAGTATCGTAAATTAAAACATCTAACTTCTTATCCCCAAGTTTTTAACCTCCTATAGAAGAAATATATTTTGCTACCAGGTCACCGGTTTGGACAGTGCCCAAGAGTTTTTTACCTGGTTCCATAAGGTCAGGGGTACGATAGTCTTCTTCCAATAACCGGCCTACCGCCTTTTCAATAGCAACTGCTTCTTCCTCCCGGTCAAAGGAATATCTTAACATCATGGCAGCTGACAATATAGCAGCCAGCGGATTAGCCTTATTCTGTCCGGCAATATCGGGCGCACTCCCATGGGCAGGCTCGTAGAGTCCTACATCGCCACCGATTGAAGCACTGGCCAGCATACCAATGGAACCGGTCAGCATAGAAGCCTCATCAGTAAGTATGTCCCCAAACATGTTTTCCGTAACTATCACATCAAACTGGCGGGGATTACGGATAAGCTGCATAGAACAGTTATCTACGTACATATGAGTAGTTTCCACATCAGGATATTCGGCAGCCAGCTTACTTACAGTCTCCCGCCATAAACGTGAGCTTTCCAATACATTGGCTTTATCTACCGAACATAATTTTTTCCGGCGCTTACGAGCCGCCTGGTAAGCAAAACGGACAATTCTTTCTATTTCATAGGTGGAATAAGTAAGGATATCAGTAGCCTGCTCTCCCCCATCCGGGGTTTTCTCCCGCTTTTTTTCACCAAAATATAGTCCCCCGGTAAGCTCCCGGATAACCAGAATATCTACCCCGGAGATAACCTCCTCTTTCAAGGTAGATGCATGTAATAAGCTGGGGAAAAGAACACAAGGACGCAGGTTAGCATACAGCTCCAGCTCCTTACGCAAAGGCAGTAAAGCCCCAATCTCCGGCCGCAGTTCTACCGGCAGATTATCCCACTTGGGTCCACCAATAGCCCCCAGGAGTACAGCATCAGAGCCTTGACATAGTTCCAGAGTGGCAGCAGGCAAGGGATGCCCACCATCATCATAGGCAGCACCGCCCACCAGGGCTTCGGTAAATTCAAACTCCAGACCAAACTTTTTCCCTACTGCCTGCAGAGCTTTAACTGCTTCCGGTACGATTTCTACCCCGATACCATCTCCGGGAAGTACGGCTATCTTATACATTTACTCCATCCTCTCATCATTTATCTTTGATGTAATTAATCAAACCGCCTTTGGCCATGATTTCCTGCATAAAGGAAGGAAAAGGAGTAGCCTCATACACCTCACCTGTCCTTAGATTCCGGACCTGCCCCAAATCCAGGTCTACTTCCACTTCATCGCCACTATTTATAGCATCAATGGCAGTATCACATTCCAGAATCGGCAGCCCGGTATTTATGGCATTACGATAAAATATGCGGGCAAAGGAACGCGCAATTACACAGGCTATGCCTGCCCCCTTAATAGCGATGGGAGCATGTTCGCGAGAACTGCCGCAGCCAAAATTCTTATCCGCAACTATAATGTCCCCTGCTTGTACCTTGGTAGGGAACTCAGGGTCAGCATCCTCCAGGCAATGTTTGGCCAACTCAGCGGGGTCAAAAGTATTCAGGTAACGTGCCGGTATAATCACATCAGTATCAATATCAGCACCAAATTTATGCACCTTACCGGTAAATTTCATGTCCTCCTACACCTCCCAGGGAGCGGTAATACGCCCTTTTATGGCACTGGCCGCTGCTACCGCAGGACTGGCCAGGTAGACTTCACTCTCCGGATGACCCATGCGGCCTACAAAATTACGATTAGTTGTAGCCAGAGCTTTTTCCCCTTTGGCCAATATACCCATATGTCCGCCTAAACAAGGGCCACAAGTAGGTGTGCTGACAACTGCTCCTGCCTCAATAAAGGTTTCAATATAACCCCGACGCAAGGCATCCAAATAAATCTGCTGGGTGCCGGGGAAGACCAGCAGGCGAATTTCTGGATGTACCTTCTTACCTTTGAGCAGGGAAGCAGCTATCTCTAAATCCTCCAACCGCCCATTGGTGCAGGAGCCAATAACTACCTGGTCCAGACTTACTTCAGTAGCCTCACTGACCGGATGGGTGTTTTCCGGCAGGTGGGGAAATGCTATTACCGGTTCCATTTTCGAAACATCATATTCCCGGATTTCAACATAATCAGCATCAGGGTCAGATTGATAAATGGTATAGGGACGCTTAGCTCTTTGCTCTATATAATCCCGGGTTATATCATCAGCTGCTATAATTCCATTTTTACCCCCGGCTTCAATCGCCATATTGGCCATGGTGAAACGATTGTCCATAGAAAGTTTACTGATTACTTCTCCGGTAAATTCCATGGACATATAACGAGCTCCATCTACCCCAATATCTCCAATAGTATGAAGTATAAGGTCCTTACCGCTCAGCCAGCGCGGCATTTCCCCATAGTAGATAAATTTAATGCTTTCCGGTACTCTAAACCAGGCTTCCCCGGTAGCCATACCAGCGGCCATATCGGTGGAGCCTACCCCGGTAGCAAAAGCACCTAAAGCTCCATAGGTACAGGTATGGGAATCAGCGCCAATAATAAGGTCACCGGGTAACACCAATCCCTGCTCGGGGAGCAGGCAATGTTCTATGCCCATAGAGCCTATTTCAAAATAATGCTTTATCCCAAATTTACGGGCAAAATCACGCATAGTTTTACTCTGTTCGGCCGATTTTATATCCTTGTTAGGGGTAAAGTGGTCTGGTACCAGGACAATTTTTTCCTGGTCAAATACCTGGTTTATTCCCAGTTTGTCAAATTCAGCTATAGCAACGGGTGCAGTTACGTCGTTGCCCAGCACCACATCCAGTTTGCAGTTTACCAATTCACCCGGAGCAACGAATTCTTTTCCCGCATGAAAAGCAAGGATTTTCTGGCTTATGGTCATTCCCATAGAGTTACACATCCTTATAAATGAATTGAGAATTATCTTCGCGGTGGCGCTGTTGTTGAAAATAATAGCGATTGATGGCATCAATATAGGATTTTACACTGGCTTCAATAATATCAGTACTCAGGCCCCGCCCATTAAACATCTTACCGTTAATTTCAATATGTGAAATTACCTCGCCCAAGGCATCTTTACCACTGCTCACCGCATTCAGTTTATAATCATGCATTTTTCCATAAATATCAGTTATCTTATCAACGGCGTGGCAAGCCGCATCAACTGGTCCATCTCCGGTAGAAGCGGCTTCATAAGTTTTATCTTCTATTGTCAACTTAACCGTAGCAGTAGGAACAATACTGGTACCACTACATATATGCAAATAAGCAAGACTGAAACGTTCAGGCACTGCTCGCACCTGGTCAGCTACGAGAGCTTCTAAATCTTCATTGGTAACTTCTTTTTTCTTGTCAGCAATCTCTTTGAAACGCATAAAGGCATGGTTCAGTTCGTCATCATCCAATTCATAACCTAGTTCACTCATACGCTCTTTGAATGCGTGGCGGCCAGAATGTTTACCCAGAACCAGGGTGCTGGTTATTACCCCCACCAGTTCCGGACTCATTATTTCATAAGTACTGCGCTCTTTGAGCACCCCGTCCTGATGAATACCTGATTCATGAAGAAAAGCATTTTTCCCTATTATAGCTTTATTAGGCTGCACCATCATCCCCGTCAATGCACTGACCAGTCTGCTAGTACGATAAATCTCATTGTAGTTTACTTTTATTTCCCGCTGGAAATAGTGCTGGCGAGTATAAAGGGCCATAATAATCTCCTCCAATGAGGCATTGCCTGCCCTCTCCCCAATACCATTCACCGCACATTCTACCTGACGGGCTCCATTTATAATGCCGGCTATCGAATTAGCTACTGCCATACCCAAATCGTCATGGCAGTGTACACTGATTATAGCCTGGTCAATATTGGGTACTCGCTCCCGGATGTTTTTAATCAGTGTACACTGCCATGACGATTTGGGTATGGCAGTAGCTAATTCGATAGCCGGCATTATAAATGGAGCCCGTCAGGTAGAATGTGCGGT
>DUMX01000119.1 GCA_012839665.1 Gelria sp. | reverse complement strand
TCAATTTGTGGTTGAACGGTGGGCTGATAAGATTTGCCATTAATGTTCAAGTTCACATCAGCCAAAGCTGGTGTAACCATTAAAAATAACAAACAGAAAGTAGTTAAAATTGTTAAACTCTTACGTAAACGTATTCGCAACCATACTCCCTCCTTTTAAATTCTTAAATTAAGGATACCAAATCAGCTCTACCCTTACAAATATAATTATCCTGGTGGCTACCATCTGGCAGCCTTATTTCATGATATCCATGCATTATACAGTGTTTACCGGTTAAACTAAAGACTAGAATCTTATTATAAGCAGGTGATTATTATTCAGGTTATCTACTTTGATTACGGCGGAAGTCATTCCTCTGTTGTAGCTGCTCATATACATGCTGGTAAACTGGAGTCCCCGCAAACACCATCTATAAATAAGATTGTAGACCTGCCTTATTTTGATAAAATCAGCCCGGATGACTTCGGTAAAATAAATAAGGTAGGGACTGATGCTGATGGTAACGATATCTATGTATTGGGCACTAAAAGCAGTAATTCCCAGAGCCTCTTAACCGGGTTGATAGAGGCTCAAGGCCTGACTAATTGTATTCGCCTGATTGATACCTTACCTCTAGTAAACAACTGGTTACGAATTGGAGGCTGGTTGTCACGCACCCTTTCCCTTCCTGCCCTGGGACGCCCGTTAATTAGAATTGGTATCCTGAAAGCCTACCCACAGCTGGTAACACTGGTAAGGGAAGCCGGCGAAACCAGCCTTACGGAGGTGCTACATTGAACCTGTTATTTGTAGCTCGGACCGGGGTATTTGAAGCATTAACGATTGGGCTGGGTTACCTGGACCAGGAAAAGCAGTTGGAAACCTCTTCTACCTTCGGTAATATGGCAATAGAAAAAAAGGGGGAACTAATATACCTGGGACAAGCCCGAGATGGTAATGAAGTTTACTGTGTAGGAAATAAGTACCCGGATATTGTGGTAAGAATTAATGAAGAAATAAAAGCGCTGGTAGGACAGGTTGAAAGTCCCTTGAAGGTAATACCCGTAAGTGTCCCGGGCACAGAACCAATATATACCCTCTCCCGTCTGGCCATGCTGCCACTCGTAGGAAACTATTTCACCCGTCTGGCTAAATCAGTAACCCTGCAGCATGAAGATGAATTGATAAGTACAGGAAAAAGCTTTCGAGAAAGCACCACCGGCCAGGCCGCAGCCAAGCCACTAAAATAGGTGATTTGATTCCAATATTATCCTGCCGCAGATTCACGCAGCTTGGAAATTAATATTTCCGAGCTTTTATTATAGGAAATATTTTACTTAGATTAAAAAAGGAGAATTCTATATGTTTTGCGAATATTGTCGTTATAAATAATAAACAAAGATTTATCTAAAACCGGATCGCTCCATATCTATAAACCTTGAAGTTTTTTAGAGGTGATTGCTAAGGTGACCGGATTATATTTATCGGATCTACCAGAAATACTGGAGCCATTAATTGAAAGTCCTCACATGGC
>DUMX01000118.1 GCA_012839665.1 Gelria sp. | reverse complement strand
TTCTTAAAATCATCTTTAATTTTACTATGGGGTAAAGATGTTAAAAAATATTATGTTCAATGGAACGGGAAGGAGTATATAGATTACTGTGATGGTATTGCGAACCCAAGGCAACCAAAATTCTTCAAAGGTCCTAGAATTTTAATTCGAGAAATTACAAATCCTAGCATTTATTGTGCATATACTGATGAAGAATTATATCATGATCCATCTGTAATAGTAGTTTTGGAATCTAATCAATATTCTCTCAAGTCATTATTAGGGTTGTTAAATTCACGATTATATACCTTTTATCATTTTAATACTTCCCCTAAAGCCACCAAAGGTTCCTTCCCCAAAATCCTTATAGGAGATGTGAAGAAGTTACCAATACCACATATGGACAATAAGACAAATGCGGTTTTAGATACTATTATTGATTATATTCTGTATTTGCAAAACAACCAAAATAACAGTGGAGAAAAGTTGAGTATCTGTTTTGAACGGCTAATAGATTATGTTGTATATGAACTATACTTTGAGGAAAAAGTTAATATCATTGCTGCCAATATACTCTGCCACCTGGATAACCTCCCTGATATCCAACCTTTAATAGAAAAAGGCGATACCGAAAAACCCCTGAAAATCATTGAAAAAGTATACCAGGAACTTAGCGCATCAGACCACCCTGTTAACATGGCAATGGCCCGAATGCAGGAGATAGAAGAAGTGCAAATAATCGAAGGTAAGAAATAGATGGTCAGATTTCATAGTCGAGTAATGCATTCTAGCGTTTAAAGAAAGGAGGAACAAACCTGTGGATTTAATGGAAATGGTTAAGATTATCAATGATTTCTTTCCGGATAAAGCGGTAGACCTATCCGAAACCCTGGAATTGTTACGAGATACCATGGAAGATACCCGACAGGATATCAAACAACACATGAATTTGCTATTTGACCAGGGCCAGCATGAAGCCATGATTCCATATAATAAAATGGCGGCAGCGATACTCGAATATATGGCTCGGATACAGGAAGTACAAGCAGCCCTGGAACCGGAAGAGCATGTGATAGAGGAAACTGACGAAGATGATGAAATAGGATTGCCGAATTATCAGGACTATGCCGTAGATTCCAACGTAGTCCACACCCTGCACGAAGATTTTACATATACTCGTCCGGCTGCTTTTGAATTCGGAAGCGAACGGGTTGAAGTGCGGACCTGGCGGCAGATGTTGATCAAAACCTGTGAAAGGCTTATAGCTCTTGATCAAGAGCGTTTTAATGATTTTAAGAATGACCCTAATATGCAGGGACGTAAGAAGAAGATTTTTTCTACCAACCCGGCTAACAGCAGGAAACCATACAAATTAAAGGACAGCGAACTTTATGTAGAAACTAATCAGAGTGCTAATGCTATCCGTAACCTGATAATTAAGATGCTACAAAAATACAACCTGAGACCTTCAGAGTTTAAAGTATTTTTACGCGCTGACTATAGCAGCTTGCATTGATGTCATTCCTAAAGGTCAATTGTAGTTTTCAATACGAAGAAGAGGAATTTATCTCATAACCATACTTCAAAATATCCCCCTATATTTATGTATTTATTTGGCATACTAATACTATTAGCGAAAGGGGGATTTATTTTGAAACTTGAAGGTAAAGTGGCTGTTGTAACCGGGGCTGCATCGGGTATGGGTGAAGCAATTGCAATTTTATATGCTAAAGAAGGTGCCAAAGTAGTAGTAGCTGATTTAAATTTGGAGGGGGCTAAACAGACCGTTAACGAAATCGAAGCTAATGGTGGGACGGCAATAGCGATATTGACCAATGTAGCTAAAGATGATGATATCAAAAATTTGATTGATACTACCGTAAATACTTATGGCACAGTGGATATTCTAGTAAATAATGCTGGAATAATGGATAATTTTGAGCCGGTTGCTGATTTAAGTGATGACCAATGGGAAGAAATTCTGTCAATTAACACAACTTCAGTAATGCGTGCAACCAGGAGGGTATTACCAATTTTCTTGGCTAAAGGTTGCGGAAATATAATTAATGTATCATCAATCGGTGGATTAAAAGGAGCCATAGCAGGTGCAGCTTATACTGCATCTAAACATGCGGTTATTGGTTTGACCAAAAACGTAGCTTTTCATTATGCCCAAAAAGGTATTCGTTGCAATTCCATAGCACCTGGAGCAGTAGCAACTAATATTAGTGCTACTATTAATGCTCCTAATGAATTTGGTATGCAAAGGTGCAGCCTGGGGTTGGCATTAAATCCGCGTATGGGGGAATCTGAAGAAATAGCTGCAGTCGCATTATTCCTGGCTTCCGATGATTCCAGTTTTGTTAACGGCCATATACTGGTTGCAGATGGAGGCTGGACAGCTTATATGTAGTCCGGGCTGGGTCTCCCAGCCTTAGTTTTCATAATCCTCCCAACACCGTAGTAGCTATGGCAAAATAGATGAGCAGGCCCAGGACGTCGGTTACCGAGGTGATCAGGGGATTGCTGGCTACGGCCGGGTCTAATCCTATTTTGGTGAGTATGAAGGGTAGCATTACTCCTATCAAATTGGCAGCTAAAATAACGGCTAACATGGTAAGCCCCACGATTAAACCAATTTCGAAGCCCCCTCGCAGAGAGCCGAAAATATAAGTGATAAATCCCATACATATACCCAGCAATAATCCTACCATTAGCTCTTTTAGAAAAACCTTCGTCCATTCATTTATATTAACATCGTTGGTAGCGATGGCGCGTACCATCAGGGTAGATGCTTGAGCTCCGGCATTACCGCCGCTGCCCAGTAACAGGGGGATAAATATAGTTAGAACTATAACGGCTTCCAGGGTTTCCTCAAATACGGCTATTATCCCGGAAGAAAACAGGCCTACAAAAACTAGAGCAATCAGCCAGGTAATCCTTTTACTTACCAGGTCTTTAATGCTGGATTCCTGATAACTGGCTTTCAGTGGGGTTACGGCTGCAGTTTTATGGAAGTCTTCGGTAGCTTCTTCTTCAGCAACATCCATTACGTCGTCAAAAGTTACCAGGCCCAGGAGTATTCCATCCGAATCTACTACGGGCAGGGCAAAAACATCATATTTCTGCATAACTTTAACTGCCAGTTCCCGGTCATCGAAGGCACTAAGACTGATGAAGGAGTTATCCATTATGTTTTCCACTTTATCTTCGGGATTGGCCAAAACAAAGCGCGACAGCTCCAGAGAATCCAACAGGGTCCAGGATTTGTCAGTAACATAGATAGTATGCAGGGTTTCGCTGTTGCGTGCTTTCAGGCGTATGTGATTGATGGCTTCCTGAATAGTCCACTGCGGTTTTACTGCTACATATTCGGGAGTCATCAGTCGGCCGACACTTTCTTCAGGATAGCCTAATAGGAGCCTGGCTTCTATTAAATCCTCCGGATTTAATAGATTAAGCAGGCGCTGGGTAACTTGACCGGGTAGCTCCTCGAACAGGGCGGTTCTATCATCAGGACGCAGGTTGGTCAGGAGATAGCGCATCTCTTCATTAGTCAGGTCTTTTAATAAGGCGTTACGGTCCTCTTTTTCCAGATAGGCAAACACTTTTGTTGCTACTGGCCTGGGTAAAACTCTGAACAGTATTACCCGGTCAGATTTTCCTAATCCGATTAAAAGTGATGCAATATCCGGTATCAGATAGTCATACCAGGCTAGTTCCCTTATTTCTTTCAATTTATTTTCGCTTATTAATTTGGATATATGTTTCTTTAAATCTTCCATAATATAACCTCGCTATATATTGCTATATTATATGTTATCATGTGCTGGTGTGTAGCTCTACTATCTGTAACCTGCTATATTCCCAGCAGTTCAGGGTATTAATATGTTGCTAACACCTTATTAGCATATCATGATTTAACAGTTCAGGGGAAAACGAATCTTTATTATAGGCTGTTTATAAAAATAAAGAACTATGCCTTTTCTTGTATTCTCCACTTTTCTCACGTAAAATAGTAAATGTTTTATGGATAGGTAAACGGGGGGCATTTGATGCGTTTCTGGTTAACTTTTTTAGTGGTCTTAATGATTGACCAGTTATCTAAGTTATGGATAATAAATAATTTTACTCCGGGGGAGAGTCGGGTTGTATTGGAGCAGCTTTTATGGCTGACTTATGTGCAGAATCAGGGGGCGGCTTTTGGAATCTTACCGGGACATTCCTGGTTGTTTTTTGTCTGTGCTGTTCTGGTTATAGTGGTATTAGTAGCTCTAAACTGCAAACAGCGTCAACCTGCTGCTATACAGGTGATTTTTGGCCTGATTACAGCTGGTGCTATGGGGAATTTGCTGGACCGGCTGCGTTTGGGTTATGTGGTGGATTTTATTGACTTGGGTTGGTGGCCGGTTTTTAATGTAGCTGATATGGCTATAGTAGGTGGTGCCATATTACTGGCTGTTAAACTGTTATGGAATGAAAAAGGTGAGGGTCGTGCCGGAGGTTAAATTAATTGTAGTTGATGAACAGATGGATGGGAATAGGTTGGACGTTTTAATTGCCGAAGAGGTTGAGCATTTATCTCGTTCGGCAGTTAAGGGTTTGATTAACGAGGGTAAGGTCCTGGTTAATCAGAAGGTGCTTAAGGCTAGTTACCGGGTGCAGGAAGGGGACGAAATTAATATAGAAATTCCGAAACCGCAGGTATTACAGCTTCAGCCCCGCAATATCCCGTTGGAAATTATTTATCAGGATGAGGCTTTGGCGGTTATAAATAAGCCCAAGGGCCTGGTGGTTCACCCTGCCCATGGTAATTGGGATTATACTTTGGTAAATGCCTTACTTTATCATATTAAGGTCCTCTCTGATATAAATGGCGAAATTCGGCCGGGCATTGTCCACCGTTTGGATAAGGATACTTCCGGAGTGATGGTAGTTGCTAAGAATAATGAGGCCTACCGCAGTTTGGCGGCTCAGATTAAGGAATATAGTATAAAAAGGGAGTATATCGCACTGGTACACGGTGCGATTAAGGAAAATGTGGGGACTATTGATGCTCCTATTGCCAGGAATAAGGTGGAGCGCAAGAAGATGGCGGTAGTTACCGGTGGTAGGCCTGCTGTTAGTAAGTATCAGGTATTGGAGCGTTTCGATAAGTACAGTTTGGTTAAGGTGGAGCTTGTAACTGGACGTACTCACCAAATTAGGGTACATTTTGCTTACATTAAACATCCGGTGGTTGGCGACCCCTTGTATGGACTGGGGAAGAAGCATTTTGGTCTGGGGTCTCAAGTTTTACATGCTCATTTGCTTGGTTTTGTTCACCCTGATAATGGGCAATATATGGAGTTTTCCAGCCCGTTGCCTGATTATTTTCAAGAGATTATAGCATCCCTGCACCGCTAAGTAGAATTTGTAGGGGCTCTCATAAAAATTACGTTGACATCTGGTTTTCAATTTATTACACTTATTTGAGACCTTTAAGTTGGCCCGGCGAGGCTAGCAAGGATTGGAGTCAGACGTTTAGCCTGCTTTGGCTTGAAGGCTGGGGCAGGTTTTTTTGTACCTATGGTTAGGAGGATGAGGTCTGTGCAACTGCGGGATAAAACCATGATAATGGACGAGACGGCCATGGGGAGAGCCCTTACTCGTATAGCCCACGAAATTATTGAGCGTAATAAGGGCGTAGAAAAGGTAGCAGTTGTTGGTATACGCAGGCGTGGAGGCCCCCTGGCCAAGAGGTTGGCGGCTCGAATTGAGGAAATTGAAGGGGTAGAGGTGCCGGTAGGAATTTTAGATATTACTTTATATCGGGACGATTTGACCACCCTGGCATCGCAACCGGTGGTCCACCGTACGGAAGTAAATTTTAATATAAACGGTTTGATTATTGTGCTGGTGGATGATGTTTTATATACAGGCCGTACGGTAAGGGCGGCTTTGGATGCATTGATAGACTTGGGACGGCCGAAAGCAATTCAGTTGGCAGTCCTTGTAGATAGAGGGCACCGGGAGTTGCCCATTAAGGCAGATTTTATCGGAAGAAACGTTCCCACCTCGCGACAGGAAGAAATAGCAGTCCGGGTTAAGGAGATTGATTCCAAAGACGAGGTGGTTATACAGGAAATAGTAGATACTTGAAATAGCGGCCCTTTAATCTAGTCCCGCGAGGCTAGCAAGGGAAAAGCTACTTAGACGGTTTATGCGCCTTCCTTGCTAGATGCTAAGGAAGGCGTTTTTTGTTGGCATTAATTTATTAATCCGGAGGGGGCTTTACAGTGGGATTTGAACAAAAAAAAGATTTATTGGGACTACGAGAGTTAAGCCGGGAGGACATAGAACTTATCCTGAATATCGCCCTACCCATGAAGGACGTAATTAAACGGGATATAAAGAAGGTTCCTACCTTGCGGGGGAAGGCTTTGGCGACTGTTTTTTATGAGCCCAGTACCCGGACACGCACTTCTTTTGAGATAGCCGGGAAATATTTAAGTGCGGATACGGTTAACCTTACGGTAAGTACCAGCAGTGTGTTAAAAGGGGAAAGCTTAAGAGATACTATCAAGACTATTGAGGTAATGGGGTTTGACCTGCTGGTGATGCGCCATTCTATGAGCGGGGCCCCACATTATGTAGCCCGCAACACTGATATGCGGATAATAAATGCCGGTGATGGTGCTAATGAGCATCCTACCCAGGCCCTCTTAGATATATTTAGTATCAGGGAGAAAAAGGGGTCTTTGGAAGACTTGAAAATAGCTATTGTGGGCGATATCCTGCACAGTCGGGTAGCCCGCTCTAACATATATGGCTTAAGCAAATTTGGATGCGAAATACGGGTAGTAGGGCCTTCTACTTTGATGCCTCCTGAAATTGAGAAGTTGGGGGTAAAAAGGTATTACAGTTTGGACGAGGCCCTGGATGGAGTAGATGTAATTAATGTTTTGCGTATTCAGCGTGAACGCCAACAGATAGGGCTCTTTCCCAGTTTGGACGAATATGCCAATCTTTATATGATATCTCCGGAGCATTTGCTGCGGGCCCGAGATGATGTTCTAGTTTTGCATCCCGGACCGCTGAATCGGGGAATAGAAATATCCAGTCAAATAGCAGATAGTAATGTAGCAGTTATAAATGAACAAATTACTAATGGGGTTGCGGTACGGATGGCGCTTTTGTTCTTGATGATGGGAGGGGCAAGAGATGAGATTGCTAATTAAAGGGGGAAGGGTGATAGACCCGGCTAATGGCCTTAATGCACTTATGGATGTACTGTTGGATGAAGGTCGGATTGTGGCCGTGAACAATGATTTGCCGGACGATGATGCTGAAGTTATAGACGCCAAGGATAAAATAGTTTGTCCGGGATTTATTGATATGCATGTGCACCTGCGGGAGCCGGGGCAGGAGTATAAGGAAGATATTAGCTCGGGTTCCAAGGCTGCTGCTGCCGGGGGATTTACCACTGTCTGCTGTATGCCCAATACGGAACCGGCCATTGATAATGCGGCTGTAGCCAGTTTTATTCGGGAAAGGGCTCGAAAAACTGGTCTAACTAATGTTTTGCCTATTGGTGCTATAACGCAGGGCCGGGCAGGTAATGAGTTAAGTGAAATGGCGGAGCTGGTTTCTGCCGGCTGTATAGCTGTTTCCGATGATGGCAGTCCGGTAATGCGTACGGATATTATGCGTAATGGGCTGGAATATGCGAAGATGTTTGCCCTCCCGGTACTGGCGCACTGTGAAGATCTGAATCTCTCACGTGATGGCCAGATGCACGAAGGTTATTATTCTATTATATATGGGCTCAAGGGCATACCGGTGGAAGCGGAGGAAGTCATGATAGCCCGCGATATTATGTTAACCCGATTAACCGGGGGGTATTTACATGTATGTCATATTTCCACCAGGGGAGCGGTTGATTTAGTCCGGAAAGCAAAAAAAGAGGGACTTAATGTCACTTGTGAGGTAACTCCCCACCACCTGGTTTTAAGTGATGAAGCTGTGGGTACTTACGATGCTAATACGAAGGTGAACCCGCCCCTGCGCTCTTGGGAACATATAGAGGCTTTAAGAGAGGCCTTGAATGAAGGGGTTATTGATTGTATCGCTACTGACCATGCTCCTCACCACCTGGAAAGCAAGGACTGTGAATATATTCTGGCTTCCCCGGGTATTTCCGGCCTGGAGACGGCGGTAGCTTTAATAATGAATGAACTGGTTCATCCGGGGATATTGGATATAGAGAAAATGGTCAGTTTATTTACTACGGGGCCGGCGGATATTCTGGGGCTGGACCGAGGTACTTTAAGTCCGGGCCAGGTGGCAGATGTAACTGTGCTTGACCCTGATATGGTTAAAACCGTTGACCCCGCTAAATTTTATAGCAAAGGCAAAAATACACCTTTTATCGGCAGGGAGTTAAAAGGGTGGCCCTATATGACTATTCGAGCTGGGAAAATTGTAGCCTGCGCAGGAAAGATTGTGTAGAGTGAGGAGTAGTTATGCCACTTAAAAAGAATTTGAAAAAAGTCCTGGTTATTGGTTCGGGCCCTATTGTTATAGGTCAGGCGGCTGAATTTGATTATGCTGGTACGCAGGCCTGCCGGGCTATCAAGGAAGAGGGTATTGCGGTAATACTCTTAAACAGTAATCCGGCTACTATAATGACGGATACTAATATAGCCGACCAGGTTTATATCGAGCCTATGACCGTAGATACGGTTAAAAAGATTTTACAGAAAGAAAAACCTGATGGAATTATAGCTAATTTAGGTGGGCAGGTGGGACTTAACCTGGCTCTGGCTCTGAACCGGGAAGGGGTGCTGAAGGAAAGCGGAGTGCCCATTTTAGGTATGTCCGTGGATGCTATTCACCGGGCCGAAGACCGGGAGGCCTTTAAAATTACTATGCAGGAAATAGGCGAGCCTATACCGGAAAGCGATATCGTGCATTCGGTAGAGGGGGCTCTGCGCTTTGCCGGAGAGGTAGGTTACCCCCTGATTGTGCGCCCGGCTTATACCCTGGCTGGTACCGGCGGGGGGAGTGCCAGTAACGAGGAAGAGTTAGTCCGGATTGCTAATAAGGGTTTAAAGAGTAGCCCTATAAAACAGGTTTTAATTGAACGTAGTGTAGCCGGATACAAGGAAATTGAGTTTGAAGTTATGCGCGATGCCAATGATAACAGCATTGCTATTTGCAGTATGGAAAATATTGACCCGGTAGGCATTCATACCGGGGATAGCATTGTAGTAGCTCCGGCTCAGACCTTGACTGATGAAGAATATCAAATGCTGCGTTCGACCTCCATAAAAATTATCCGGGCTTTAAACATTGCCGGAGGCTGTAATGTTCAGTTTGCCCTCGATTCTTCGAGCCAGAAATATTATGTAATAGAGGTAAACCCGCGGGTAAGCCGTTCCAGTGCGCTGGCCTCGAAAGCCACGGGTTATCCCATAGCTCGGGTAACCACCAAAATTGCTCTGGGTTATAACTTGGATGAAATTAATGCTGGTTTTGAACCGGCTATAGATTATGTAGTCTTGAAAGTGCCGCGCTGGCCTTTTGACAAATTTATATTGGGGGACCGCCACCTGGGCACCCAGATGAAGGCTACTGGCGAGGTTATGGCTATTGACCGCAGTTTTGAAGCTGCCTTCTTAAAATCGATACGTTCTTTGGAAATTGGTCTGTTGGGATTATGCCTGCCTGAACTTCTTAATGCAAGTGGCCAGTCTTTGCGTGACCGCCTCCAAGAAGCTGATGATGAGCGCATTTTCGTAGTAGCTGAAGCCTTTAGCCGCGGTTTTTCAATTGAGGAAATATGGGAAATTACTCGTATTGATAAATATTTCCTGAAGAAAATTAAAAACATTATTGATTTTTCCTTAAGTCTAAAGGTTCGAGAATTAAATGCTGAAATATTAAGGGAAGCTAAGAAGCTGGGCTTTTCCGATAGCGAAATTGCAGTTATCAAGGGTTTAAAAGAAGTGGATGTGCGTAATTTAAGAAGAAACCTGGGTATAGTGCCTGCTTATAAGGTAGTGGATGCTTGTGCCGCCAATTTTGATGCTAAGACTTCGTATTTTTATTCTTGTTATGATGATGAAAATGAGGTTCGGCATGATCCCAGGGTCCGTAAGGTTTTGGTTATCGGCTCCGGGCCTATTCGCATCGGTCAGGGGGTAGAGTTTGACTATTGCTCCGTACATTGTGTATGGGCCTTACAGGAGGCGGGGGTAAAAGCCATTATTGTTAATAATAACCCGGAAACGGTCAGCACCGATTTTGATACTTCTGACCGCCTCTATTTTGAACCGCTGGTCTATGAGGATGTTATGAATATTATCGATGAAGAGCAGCCGGAAGGGGTTATAGTTCAGTTTGGGGGGCAAACTGCTATAAATTTGGCCAATTCCTTTAGTAAATCCGGGGTAAATATAATGGGAACTTCTAATGACAGTATTGACCGGGCCGAAGACCGGGAACGTTTTGACTTTATGGTGGAGAAATTGGGCATTCCCCGGCCGCCGGGGAAAAGTGTATTTTCGGTGGAAGATGCGGTAAAGGTAGCGGCTAACATCGGTTATCCGGTGCTGGTGCGTCCCTCTTATGTACTGGGGGGACGGGCTATGGAAATAGTTTACAATGAGGAGGAAATCAGGCAGTACATGCAGACTGCGGTAAAGGTTACTGCAGAGCATCCGGTACTGGTGGATAAGTATTTCTTGGGTAAGGAAATTGAAGTGGATGCGGTGGCTGATGGCATGCAGGTACTAATACCGGGGATAATGCAGCAGATTGAGCGGGCCGGGGTTCATTCCGGCGATAGTATGGCAGTTTTCCCAGCTTATGATTTAAGCCCGTCGATCAGGGATAAGGTAGTGGAATATACTACGAAATTAGCTCTGGAACTGGAGGTCAAAGGGTTAATTAACATTCAGTTTGTGGAGTACGAGAATGAGTTATATGTGTTGGAGGTAAACCCCCGTTCCAGCCGCACCATTCCATTTATCAGCAAGGTTACCGGTATTCCTATGGTTAAACTGGCTACGGAAATAATATTGGGCCGGAGCCTGGCTGATTGTGGTTACCGGGGAGGGCTGCAGCCCCAGCCTGATTATTATACGGTCAAAGTTCCGGTATTTTCATTTGCTAAACTGGAGAAGGTGGATATTATTTTGGGACCGGAAATGAAATCTACCGGTGAGGTTATGGGTATAGATAAGTTATTGAAAACTGCTGTTTATAAAGGACTTTTGGCGGCGGGGGTAGAAATACCGCTAAAAGGTACTATTGTAGCAACTATTGCTGATAAAGATAAAGATGAAGCAGTGCCTATTCTGAAGGAATTTGCTGCTATGGGATTTAAACTGCTGGCCACTGAAGGAACGGCCGCAGCCTTAGAACAAGTCGGGGTTAAGGTAGAAAGGGTAAATAAATTTAAAGAGGGATACCCCAATATTGTAGACTTGATCCGGGAAGGCCAGGTAGACTTCGTGGTTAATACTCTTACCCACGGGCGTATACCCTTTACTGATGGTTTCCATATCCGCCGGGCGGCTGTAGAGCTGAATGTCCCCTGTCTTACTTCCCTGGACACTCTGAAGGTGGTACAGGAGGTTATACGGGAAGGCGAAAGAGACATAGCAGTACAATCCCTGCAGGAATACCTGCATAAGAATTAAGAATTGAGATGTTTTTGATTGGAGGAAACTAATGCCGGTTTTAGAAAAGGGACTGGTTATAAGGCATATACAGGTAAGCCGTGGTATGTATGAACTGGAATTTATAGCACCTGAGATAGCTCAGGAAAGCAAGCCGGGCCAGTTTGTCCATATTCGCTCAACCCTGGAGAATAATCCGCTTTTAAGAAGGCCTTTGAGCCTCTATGATGTCGATAAGAAACTGGGTAGTATAACTCTACTGTATAAGGTAGTGGGGTCAGGGACTAATCTTTTAAGTCGAATTCGCACCAAAGAGCATGTAGATGTGATGGGGCCTTTGGGGAAGGGGTTTACCCTCGTGGCTTCTCGCAAAAATCCAGTGCTGGTAGGTGGGGGAGTAGGTATTGCCCCATTGGTGTATCTTGCTCGGGTTCTACAGTATCAGGGGTGTAATGTTAAAGTCATTCACGGAGTGGAAAACCGCTCGGAACTGGTGGCATTACCCAGGTTAAGGGAAATTGGGGTAGAGTTTTTGGCGGCTACCGGGGATGGTAGTGCCGGGTTTAAAGGCCTGGTTACCGACCTTTTGCAAAAAGAGGTGAATCCGGCTGATATTGATTTTATCTATTGCTGCGGCCCGGAACCTATGATGGCCAAGGTAAGTGATTTTGCCCGGCAGCATAACATTGCTGCTGAAATATCACTGGAGGAATATATGGCCTGCGGGGTTGGAGCTTGCCTGGGATGTGCCCGTAAAATGAAAAAGAGTGATAATGAATATAAAAAGATATGTAAAGATGG
>DUMX01000117.1 GCA_012839665.1 Gelria sp. | reverse complement strand
GAAGTGGATGCTGAAAAGTTCGAAGAAGGATTAGAAAAAGCCTATCGTAAAGTGGTTAAGCAGGTTAGTATTCCCGGTTTTCGTAAAGGACGGGTACCCAGACCTTTACTGGAAGCCCATTACGGCAAGGAAATTCTTTACCAGGATGCACTGGAAGAAATAGTTCCGGAGGCTTACGAAGAAGCTTTAGGACAATTAGACATTAAAGCTCTGGCGCAGCCGGAAATTGATATTGATGAAATCGAAGACGGCAAGCCTATTAAGATTCAGGCTCGGGTTGCAGTTAAACCGGAATTTGAATTGGGTGATTTGGAAGGATTGGAAGTTAGTGTTCCTTATTTCCAGGTTACTGACCAGGATGTTGCTAATAGCTTAGAAGACATGCAGGCCCGCTATACCAAGCTATCTGAAAAAAATGAGGAACCGGCTGAAATGGGAGATACCCTGGAAATTGATTTTGAAGGTTTCATTGAAGGAGAAGCTTTTCCTGGAGGGCAGGGCGAGGATTATCCGCTAGAATTGGGTTCTAATACATTTATTCCGGGTTTTGAAGAACAGTTAGTAGGATTAAAAGTCGGGGAAAGTAAAGATGTAGAGGTTACCTTCCCGGAAGATTACCATGCTGAAGACCTGGCAGGCAAAGATGCAGTTTTCAAAGTCAACGTCAAGAAAATTGAAACTAAAATAATGCGTGATTTGGATGACGATTTCGCCCAGGAAGTCAGTTCGTTTGATACTCTAGCCGAATTGCGTGACGACATTAAAGCTAATTTAGAAAAAGCCGCCGCAACTCAAAAACAGGAATTGATTAAACGGGAAGTATTAGCGCAAGCATTACTGAAATGTGAAATACCAGTAGCAGATGCGGTAGTGGATATTCAGCTAGAGCGCATGTTGGAAGAGTTTGGACAAAGGATGGCGCTTCAGGGTTTAAGTTTGGAACAATATTTTCAGATAACTGGCAGCAATTCGGAAGATTTTTATACTGAATTACGACCTGAAGCTGAAAGAATTGTCAAAACTAACTTTATGTTGGAAAAAATAGTTGAGGAAAAAGGTTTTACTGTTAGTGACGAAGAAATAGATAAGCAGATAGAAAATATGGCAAATGATTTGGGAATGGAAGTGGAAGAAGCCAGGGAAAACCTTAAAGGTCTCATGGAAGATTTGGAATTAAGTATAAAAATAGACAAAGCTATTGAGTATTTAGTGGATAATGCTATCATTACTGAAAAGAAACCTGAGGAGATAGGCGAAGTAGAAACTGGTGAATAATTAGAATAGTATATTCTAATATGAATAGTTTTAAAGAAGGGGTGATACCATGTCATATCTGGTTCCGATGGTAGTGGAACAGACCAATCGTGGGGAGAGATCATACGACATTTATTCCCGTTTGCTCAAAGATAGAATAATATTTTTGGGCACTGCCATAGACGATACTGTGGCTAATCTAGTTATTGCTCAACTTCTTTTCCTGGAAGCGGAAGACCCCGATAAAGATATTTCGATTTATATTAACAGCCCGGGAGGTTCTATCAGTGCGGGCCTGGCCATTTTTGATACTATGCAATATATCAGACCGGATGTTTCCACCATTTGTGTAGGTATGGCCGCCAGTATGGGTGCATTTCTTCTGGCTGCAGGGCATAAGGGGAAAAGATTTGCATTGCCCAATGCTGAGGTAATGATTCATCAGCCTATGGGAGGCATGCAGGGGCAGGCAACTGATATTGAAATTCATGCTCGCAGGCTTGTAAGCATGAAAGAAGCTTTAAATCGTATACTGGCTGAAAGAACCGGCCAAAATTTGGGGAAAATCCAAAAAGATGTAGAAAGAGATTATTTTATGACTGCTAAAGAAGCCATGGAATATGGTATTATAGATGAGGTCATAAGCCATCCTAAGAAAGCTGGTAAGAAAT
>DUMX01000367.1 GCA_012839665.1 Gelria sp. | reverse complement strand
TGCAATGGCTTTAACTCCCTCAAAAACCTTGGTAGGAGTCAGGCTGTCATCGGTAGTATCATTGCCTAACTGGTAGAGATTGTTTCTGCCCCAGGCATATACACTTCCATCTTCACCCAGTGCCAGGCTGTGATTATCGCCTGCTGCTACTGCCACTACATTACTAAGACTGTCTACTTTTACTGGTTCTAACTGCTGTTCTTTATTATTGCCTGTACCCAATTGTCCATAATCGTTTTGGCCCCAGGCCCAAACGTTGCCAGCACTATCAACCAGCAGAGTATGTCTGCCGCCTGCTGCCATCTTACCGGCACCCTTTATAACAGGATTCCAATCCAATAACATAGTCTGTTCCAAAGTGGGTCCAGTGGTGGACCAGGGACTCTGAGCAAAGCGGGCTTCTACCTGAAAGGTATAGGTTTCTCCCTTTGTTAAACCAACCACATCATAACTCAACAGGTTACCGGAAACGCTGGCTATTTTTACTCTGTCCTGATAAATGGTGAAACCTGAAACCTTAGGATCAGGCTTATTCCAGTTTAGAGTCAATCCAGCTTCGGTTAGATTGCTTACGGTAATAGCACTACCTTCCGGCCAGACCGGAGGATCTACCGGATCCATATCCAGGCTTACCAGTGTAGTCTCATTACCAATAAACTGTAATAACGAACCATCATTCAGTAAAGCCAGGCCGCCCTGGGCCGAACTGGCCAATTTAGAAACATTGTTTAAATCAGGTAATGGTACTCCCAAATGGGAAGAATTCTTAGGGTCGAAAATTACTGCACTTACCTGACCATCACTGCCCAACACATAAGGACCATCAGCGCAGATTGCCTTTATCTGGCTTGCATCAACTACCTGCTTGGGTTGGGGATCAGGTATAATATCATCTTTATTCCAGATATAAACCGTACCATCAGCTTTAAGTGCCATGCAGATAGTATTCCTCTGGTGAATACCCTTTCCATCAACTGCTATGATCTGGCTGAGTCCCTCTATTTTGGACGGGGACTTACCTTCACTAAAAGTATAAACGTCACCATCAGCAGTTACCGCCAGGCTGGAATCAAAGCAACCCGCCACATCAATTACATTGCTGAGTCCGTTAACCTTGACCGGGGTACCATAGCATTTAGCTTCGCTGGAATACCCTTCTTTAACATTGGAACCCCAGTTCCAGACTTCACCATTGACATCGATAGCTACTACATGGCCGAAACCGAAACTCAGGTTTTTTATCGCAGGAAAATCTTCTGCAATTATTTTCTGCGGGGTATTATTGCCATAGCGCCCATCGGTACCTCTTGGTACGAAACCTTTGCCTAACTGCCCATATTCATTGGAACCCCAGGCCCAGATAAATCCTTCCTTATCCAGGGCAAAACAGCTGTCCCGTCCAGCTTTCAGGGCAACGATATTAACCAGACCATCGACCTGTACTGGAACATCACGGCGATCATAAGTGCCATCACCCAGGGTACCATAATCATTGTTCCCCCAGCTCCAGACACTGCCATCGTCTTTAAGCATTAGATAAAAACGATCTTCCGGAGTTTTGAATCCACTGTAGGAATTATAACCGGCAGCAATATCAGTTACTCCATATTCACCAACATAAACGTTAAAGGCCCAGGTGAAGTTTTTGCCTAATGCTACACTGTCCTCACCAATTTCTGCTGTTAAAGCATCTTTTAGGGTCAACAGGTATTCGCCGCCATTCTGGTCGATTAGATTGGCTGGTACGATTAACTGCAACCGGGCATCCTTTTCACCTTCTTTAGCCTCATATTTAAATGCGGCTGCAGTCAGTTCAACTTGACTACCGTCCTTCTTAGTAAGAATAATATTATTCTGCCAGGTATCAGCTATTAGATTTTCAGCAAATGCAAAAGTAAAAGCTACATTGTTTCGGGTAAAGCTGCCGTCAACTGCGTTGTGCAAAATTTTGTTTTCGCTATCATAACCTAGATTGTGAGCATCAGGAGATAGCAGTTCGAACTCAAATTCGCCACCGGATGTTGTGGAATTAGGCGCTGTCCACTGGCTGATACTTAATTTACCAGCAGTTTTATTATCTGCAGCATCTACCGCTTCTACCTCGAATTTATATTCAGTAGAGCCAGTCAGCCCGGTAACTTTGTATTCAGTTTCATCACCAGCAACATCTGCATCTGTAATATGGCTAAATATAACATTTATCAAG
>DUMX01000116.1 GCA_012839665.1 Gelria sp. | reverse complement strand
CTTCTTTACCCTGATACTTTATCCTGTCTATAATAATCCCCGCTGTTGCCTCGTCAAGTGTATTAAGAGGATTATCATAGGAATAGCCCGCCACTTGCATCCAATGAATCAAATCCCGACTATTCATTTTTAAAATCCGAGCTAATTCATAAATTCTTATTCTGGTTTTAGGAATCAAATTAAAGTTGTTGGCATCTGTAGGTTTTTCCGGGCTTAATATTGGCTTTTCCTGTTCTTCCCCATTCACCTGGCCTATCCTGCTATCAATATTCATGACAATTTCTCGCGAGATGTCCACACTTTTCTCTAACATGGAACTTAAGTCATCCTGAACCATACGAGCTTCCAATATGGTGTTTTTTAAATCAGTAAAACTACCTAAGCCGGAATTTTTCCAGACTAAATAACAGGCAATAGCCAAAAATATAATTATAATACTTAAAATAAATGTAGCCGCTGCTATTCACCTGCCTTAATAAGTGTCTTTCGATGTCCAACTTTTTATTTATCCGACAACTTCATTATGAATAATTATTTATTAAAAATCCGCATAAATCCTTGCTATTCCGCGGTTTCCGCATCTATTAAATCGCTATTCTCTTACCTGACATTAGAATACTGCTAAATAATGATATCCAGATTACTTCCGCTTTCATTGCTTTTCGATTTATCAGCAATTTCTTTATTTTCTTTTTTATTACTATCTTTATGTCTTTTTCTAGATTGTTCTTCTTTTTCCTCTTTTTCCTCAACCTTTTTATGTTGGCTGTGGGAGGCCTTATTAACTGTTTTGGTATACCGGTCAGTTTGTTCGTTGATGTTTTTGATAAATTCTTCCTGCCGATGATTATGTCCGGTCTGCTGAGTTTGCTGTATTTTTGCCACATCGCCAACTTTTTGAACAAGAACCTGCATATCAACACTTTTAATAGTCATAATGGTTCGCCCCTTTATTCTAACGCAGCGACGTTAACCTCACTTCTCCCTCATCCAGTATAAATTCAGAGAACTTTATGGGGTCATTTACTATATATATGGATTGACCAATGCTTATGCGCACCCCGGGATATACTACTTCCATTACCCTTACTTTAGCAGCCTTGGTCTTATGAAATTCACTTTCTATAGCAATTATTCTGTCTGTTATCTGTTTTAATTCCTTACGTACGCTCTTTAGATCATCAAGCATCTTAATCAGTCTTATTCTTCTTGTTTCACTAAGATTTTCCGGAGATACCCCACTTCTCTGAAACATCTGAAGATTATGATTGAGAATATCCATAGTCTTTTCTTTTTCTTCTTTTGCCTGTTTTAGCTCCTGATATTCATCCCTTAGATGAGGATTTACCCCTACTTCTACTATAGTCTGCGTAGCCAATTGTGAACCAATTACCTTGGCTTCCACTTCCCGCCCGGCCTGAATAGTACCGCCTACAATCAAAGCTCTACGAGCACTTACTTTTACATTCTCACCTGCTTTTATGAAAGATTGCATAATAGCTTCCCTGATCAGGATATCCCTACCTGCATCCAGTCTGGAGTTTTCAACGAAACGGGCATGGATACTATCCCTGGCCTTAATCAAAGTTTTCATACATCCGGTAATTCCACCCCGAACCATAATACTACCAGCAGCCGTAACTTCTGCCCCGTCGATAAAGCCTCGTACTTCAACATCTCCACCCGAGTTCACCTTGAATCCAGGATTTATGTTGCCATTTATACAGACATTACCTACAAAATCTATATCGCCAGTTGAAAAATCGACATCTCCGTTAATATCAAGTACAGGGTCTACCACAACCTTATTATCCACAATAGTAACATGGCCATCAATGGTGGCATATAAATTTAACTCGTCTTCATCCATAACCGTATTACTACCCCGAGGCAAACGGAAATCTTTACCCTTTTTAGCTGGGATTTCGGTACCCAGTATGCTGATACCTGGAATTCCGTCATCACCTGGTATTTTTTCCACCAGCAGTTCACCCATTTTTACATTGTGTATTAATCCCAGGTCATAATAGTCTACATTACCTTTTTCATCTACCTTGGGTCCTATTCGCTCCGAAGGCAAGGGAAATTTGTAAACGAGTTTGGCATCCTTACCGTTTACAGGTGCTTTTCCTTCGGCTACTAGAATTTTATAGTTCCAGTTCTTTTCTTCCAGGGCTTCCTTAATGCTATCTTCATTAATGCCATAGCTTACATGTTTTTCAGCCAGAGCCTGTTTTACCGTTTCCGTTGAACAAGGGTTTCCCCCACCAGTTGGAGGGACTACCTCTAGATAAGCTTTTAATAAATTCCTTTCTACAATAATATTGGCCTTTCCATCAATGCTGTATTGATCAACTTTATCTGTCATAAGTTTCCCCCCCAACTTATACTACCAGGTTCTTCTTTTTACTTAAACTTCCCCTTAACCTTAGAATAGCTTTGGTATGTAATTGTGATATCCTGGACTCAGATAAACCGAGTACCATGCCTATCTCCTTTAACGTCAATCCTTCATAATAATACAGATAAACTACTTTTTTTTCTTTTTCCGGCAGTCGGGATATAGTTTGAGCCAGTAATTCTTTTACTTCAGAAATCTCCACTAATTCCAGGGCATCGCCGGCATTATGGTCTTCCAAAAGATCTACTATGCGCTTCTTTTTATCATCACCATCATCACCTGGTATAAAATCATCCAATGATACTATCGTATTGGACGCAACTTCTCTTAAGAGCCTGGCAAATTCGTTAAGAGTAATACCCATTTCCTGAGCCACCTCCGCATCAGTAGCAGCCCGGCCCAGTTCCGCTTCTAATCTGGTATATACTCTTTCTAATTCCTTGCTTTTTTGGCGCACCGATACTGGTACCCAGTCCATAGACCGTAGTCCATCTATCATAGACCCCCGCACTCTGGTTATGGCATAAGTTTCAAATTTAATATTGCGCTTATGATCATATTTCTCAATGGCATCAATAAGTCCTTCGATTCCATAGGAAATAAGCTCATCTACCTCCACTACTGATGAAAGGTTTATTGCCAGTCGATTAGCAACATACTTAACTAGATGAGCATAATGGATGATAAGGTCATCACGGGCTTCAATATCGTCTTTTTCCTTGTATTGAACCCAGGTCATGCTCATGTCTGTTTTCATTATATAATTCTCTCCCCATGCCCTATGGTTCTAACCAACAAATCACCTGTTTCCGGGTCAAAAGTAATAGTACGACCATAATTTCCGCCAGTATCTTTAGCTAATAAAGGAATACGATGCTTATGTAAATGTTCTTCTACGGCTACAGCGTTTCGTGCCCCAATCTTCATAATATCGCTTTCTCCGGAAAATTTAAACATCTGAGCTCCGCCAGCAATCTTAGCTTGCAGGCGATTACGGCTAGCACCATTTTGCAACATCATATCCAGGACTACCTCAATCGCACTATCAGCGAATTTGGCCTTGTTCTCAGGGTTTTTAGCCTGTAAACTGGATGGCAACATTATATGAGCCAGGCTACCCAGCTTTAATGAACGGTCAAAAATGCAAATGCCGATACATGAGCCTAGTCCAGCAGTCATGAGTCGATCTGGTGATCTGGCTATTTTTAAATCTGCCATCCCTACCTGGATAATTTTCGCCATTAAAAACTCACCCCAAGTGCCGTTAAAATTGTTTGCAAGGAACCTGGTTCCGGCAGCAGGAAAAAATGTCCTACAACTTCCTCTTTATCTTTGGTAAAATCAGTTTCCAATAGTAGTACGTGATCTGCAATTTCCCCAAATTGAGCCAGTATAGCATTTAGAATTGCTCCTGCCATATCCATTCCCAGAGCTGGAACTGAAGGAATAAAGGTCAGTTGAGTAAACATGGACATAGCATTAAGATACGTAGTCGATAGTATGTTTCCTAACTCCATCATAGCTGATATTTCTATTTCACTGAGGTTGTGTATATCGGTTTTACCAGTTTCTCGTTGCAACAGCATATCAACTAATACCCCAGCTTTCTCAGCCGTAAGTATAAATAAAATACTGGTTGGAGCTGGTCCGGTCACCATAAAATAAATACCTACTACGTGAGCATCAGCTCCTCCTAGAAGTTCAGGTACATCAGCAAAAGGAAGAATACTCACCCGGGGTACGTTCATATCAATTTTAGTTTGAATCATCTGCGCCAGCGCAGTTGCTGCATTTCCCGCTCCAATATTCCCAATTTCTTTCAGTGCATCTAACTGTAAACCTGATAGCTGTGTGAAGTCTTCCACCCTTTTCACCTGCCCTAAAATAATTACGATTCTAAAATATTAAATATATCTAGTAAAATTAGTAACCTACTATCTACCTTGGCTACACCTTTTATATGCTCGGCATTTATGGAACCATATACTTTTCCTGTTTCTTCGATATCTTCTTTTCCTAAACGCAGAACTTCTGAAACCTCATCCACAATTATTCCAGCTTTAAAGTCATCAAATTGAAAAACAATAATCCTTTTTTCCTCTTCATTTCCCTCTGCTTGCAGATTAAACTTTTTATGCAGATTAATAATGGGAATAATATTCCCTCTAAGATTTACTACCCCTTCAATATAATTTGTCGACCTGGGCACTCGGGTTATGTTTAAAACGCGCTCTATTTCCTGAACATTAAGAATATCAACCGCATATTCTTCTTTCCCCAGGTTAAATGCTACTACCTGTATTTCATCATCCTGGCTATATGAGTCCCGAAGATCAAGGTTTACTGTCTCCTCCATTAATGCCCCCCCTTTTAGAAAAGTGTGATTATATCCAATATTAATCTTACATGTCCATCACCCGCAACAATAGCACCAGCTAAACCAGGAATTCCACCAAGCAACCTGCCTAAAGATTTTATGACAATTTCCTGTTGGCCTATTAAACTGTCTACCACTAATCCGATTTGCTTTTCAGCCTTGCGGACCACAACCACGTACATCTCATCAGTATCTGACTGTCCTGATATCAATAACAATTCCCCTAGTCTATACAGAGGTAGTACACTGCCCCTTAGCATAATAACTTCCTGATTTTGCACCATTTTAATATCTGAAGCAGTTATCATAGTAGTTTCATCTACAGAGCTGAGGGGAATCGCATATATTTCGTCACATACTGATACCATCAAGGCCTGAATAATAGCCAGGGTTAATGGTAATTTAATAGTAAAACGAGTACCCTGCCCAGGCTTAGAATCTACAAAGATTTCTCCACTGAGAGACTCGATTTTGGTTTTAACAACATCTAGCCCAACTCCTCTACCGGAAATATCAGTTACGTTCCGGGCAGTGCTAAAGCCGGAGTCAAACAATAATTCAATGGCCTCTTCTCGGCTTAATTGCTCGGCATCACGGTCTGTTATAATCCCTTTTTCAACCGCCCTGGCAATTACTTGCTCTGTATCTATTCCGCCTCCGTCATCATCCACCTCTATAAAAACGTTATTGCCTTCGTGACGGGCTCGAAGTATAACTGTCCCTTGCTGCGGTTTCCCTTTCTTAAGCCTTTCCTGAGAAGTTTCCAATCCATGGTCAATTGCGTTACGAAGCAGATGCACCAGGGGATCACCTATTTCATCAATAACGGTTCGATCCAATTCAGTTTCTTTTCCTTCTATAAGAAATTCAACCTCTTTATCTAAATCCCTGGCCAAATCTCGAACCATACGGGGAAAGCGATTAAACACTTGCTCTATAGGAACCATACGAACCTTCATTACTACCGCCTGTAAATCAGTACTAATGCGGTCTATTTGTTCAATAGTTTCATTTAACTCACCAATTTTGTTGCTAGAACCAATCTGCTCCAGACGTCCCTTGTGCATAACTAATTCCCCAACTAGGTTCATCAAATTATCCAAACGGTCTATATCAACCCTGACTGTCTGTTTCACTTTTCGAGGACTGTCCATAGTGTCTGAAGAAGACATGATGTTGTTAACTTTATTTGTGATAACTGGTTTACTGCTCAATTCATTAATATTGATTTCCTGGATATGAATTGTATTAATCTCAGAAATATTACCCAGCCGTTTTTCTAAATCGTCTACAGTAGCCGTACTGATTAAAATAATCTCAAAATCATTATCAAATTTACCTTCATCAAGATCCTGAGCGGAAGGCAGGGATTTAATTACTTCACCATCTTCTTCTACCGCTTTAAAAACCATGAAAGCCCGGACTGATTTCATCAAACAGTTCTGCTCTATAACTACTTTAATATTATATATATTATAATTTTGACTTACCGCTTCTTTAAGTACGGTAATGTCGTATTCGTTAAAAGTAAAGGATTCCTGATATGTACCTGGGGTTGATATTTCTTGTTCAATAGTGGCAGCAGCTTCAAAATCACCTGCTTTGATGTTTTCCAGAATACTAATAAGTTCACTATTATCCATGGTTCCAGAGCCATTTACCTCAATCTGGTCAATTATCATCTGCAATCGGTCAAAACACTGAAATATAATATCAATTACGGCGGAGTTGACTGGCAGAATACCTTCTTTTAAATCTGATAATACATTTTCCATATGATGAGTAAGGTCAGCCAAATCATCAAAACCCATAGTTGAAGACATTCCTTTAAGGGTATGGGCAGCTCGAAATATTTCATTCAAGGCCTCAATGTTTCCCGGGTCCTTTTCCAATTCTATCAGACGCTGATTTAAACTTCCTAAATGCTCTTTACTCTCCTCTAAGAAAACATCCAGGTACTGGGACATATCCATTTTCATGTGCAAACCACCTCCTAATACTTTACACTTACTTTGCCAACTGGATTTCTCAACATTTCTAAGATTTCCTCGCTTATATCAGGAAGTGGTACGATTTTATCGACCATACCTGTTTCTACAGCAGCTTTAGGCATACCGTATACTATACAAGTAGAGGGATCTTCAGCAATAATGCGGGCACCCCTTTCCTTTAGCTTCTTAATTCCTGCAGCTCCGTCAGTTCCCATTCCAGTCATAATCACACAAAGCATTGGAAGCCTGGACTTCTCGGCTGCTGATTCCATCAGTACATCGACTGCCGGGCGCAGCCCCCCCCGAGGTGCCGATTTATCCAAGTGGATGCATAATTCCACAGCTTTGTCCCTACTTCCGGTATCAAGTCTCATGTGATAATCTCCGGGAGCTATGTAAACATATCCCGGTAGTACCCTTTCACCATGTTCTGCTTCTTTCACCTGAACCTTAGACAAAGAATTAAGGCGATCAGCTAGAGAGTGGGTAAAACCTGCAGGCATATGTTGTACTACCAGAATGGCGGCATCAATCTCTGCAGGCAAAGCCGGAATTACCTGGTATAGGGCTTTAGGACCTCCGGTAGATGTACCTATTAGAACTAATTTATTTAAAATACCATCCGGCTTGACCATTTTTGCTGATGTTTTTCTAAATATTGGTGTTTCTATATTACTATTTAGATTCATTAACTTTCGCTTAGTACCTGCTGCAGTTTTGACTTTCTCTATAATTTCATCACTTATTTGCTCTATATCCAATGATATCTGGCCAGAGGGTTTAGCTATAAAGTCTACCGCTCCCAATTGTAATGCCCGTAAAGTCTGTTCAGCACCCTGATTAGTTAAACTACTGAGCATAATAATTGGTACAGGATTTTCCTGCATTATATATTTCAGGGCAGTTAAGCCATCCATTTCGGGCATTTCAACATCCATTGTAACAACATCAGGCTGTAATTCTTTGGTCTTACTTATAGCATCTTTACCATTACGAGCTTTTGCAATAACCTCAAGCTCCGGAGAACTGTTAATTATGTCAGATACCATTTTACGCATGAATGCCGAGTCATCTACCACCAAAACCTTGGTTTTAGCCATTGAATACCCCCTTTTTTGCCTAGATAAGCCCTTTTTTAATCCATTCCCGCTGTTTTTCAAATATAAACTTAAAAATTTTATCCCGTTCGACTTCTCTAATGTCTTCATATTCAATCGCAACCTTAATGTCCTGTTTATCGGTTTTAAATACCCTAACCACATGAGCATGACAGGAAATTATGTTTTTGGGTAAAAGCTGAATTTCTATCTTCATCTTTTGCTCCGGCTGTACTACAACTTTAGTTGTAAATAGTGCGCCCCCAGCACTAATATCTATAGTAAGTCCTTCTTCAATCTCAGCCTCTTCCCCTTCTTCAATAATACGAAACCGAACTGGTAAGGCTACATTTAGGCGAACATATTCTCGTTTTTGGTGAACAGGTACGATACGTTCAGGTTTGTCAATTATAAGATAAGGGATAGGTTCCCGGCGACGGCCTACTACCTTGGTAACAAAACCAACCGTACTGCTTTTATGGCGCATTATTACTTTAATCTCCTGACCTGTACTCAGAGGTAATAAAGTGCCTTTACGCATCGGCATAGCTATGTACAAGTATTGTTCCTTGATTTCCTCTATTCTGCTGGGTAGATATTCAGTTTCATCGCCTTCAGTAAGCTCTATCTCTATTAATTGATTTACTCTTAATTTGTTGGGGTTCATCTCCTACCTCCTGGCAACTCTTATTACCCCTCGCATATATACTAAACCTAACTAGTAGCCTCTTCCGCTACCGATAGTCAAGTAGTTGTCTAGTTATTTCGTCTTTAATACGTCCCGTAATTTGTAGCGTGCAATTTTAATGTACTAACCCATTCCTATTATTTTCCTGAAAAATCTTCTAATGCCTCCGCTATTAATATCTTTAGGAACG
>DUMX01000115.1 GCA_012839665.1 Gelria sp. | reverse complement strand
GGACGTTATAGGTATGGCAAAGTTCAGTGGTAACCCAAAATACGGGGTTAATTAAGAATTAAGAATTATTGTGGAAATGCTTACGCATTTCTCTTTATTGCTTTAGAGTGAAGAGTGAGGGGACAATGGAATCAAGGTTAAATTTCCTGTTATGATATAATGTACTAATATACAGCTGAAAAAGGGTGAGGATTTAGATAAAGACAGTGTTTTAGGGGGGGGAAAGGTGCAAAGTATTAAACAAACGGTTAAAGAAATTGTTATTGCAGTAACGCCAATAACATTAGTAGTAATTATTCTTCAAATGACGCTGATGAAGGTACCCCTGGAAACCCTTTTGCAGTTCCTGGTGGGGGTACTTTTGGTATCATCCGGCCTTATTATTTTCCTGTTGGGAGTACAAATCGGATTATTACCTATGGGAGAGCAGATGGGAGAAGCGCTGGCTAAAACAGGCAAGTTATCGATTATCGTATTATTCGGTTTTGCTCTTGGTTTAGTGGCTGCTATCGCCGAGCCTAACCTCCGTATTCTCGCGGTGCAGATGGACTTTGTTTCCGAAGGTACCATACCCAAAAATCTTTTAATATACAGTATTGCCCTGGGGGTAGCTTTTAGTGTAGCCCTGGCGATGCTCAGGTTAGTTTTAAAATTATCCTTAACTCGAATTTTAATTATAGGGTATGCCTTAATATTTGCTCTGGCATTGGTTGCACCGCCCAAGTATTTCCCAATTTCTTTTGATGCCGGAGGGATGACAACTGGTCCTTTACTTATTCCCTTCGTTCTTGCTCTGGGGGTTGGGGTAGCTTCGGTTTTAAGGGGTGGGGATACCACTAGCGAAGGCTTTGGATTGGTAGGATTGGCTTATATTGGCCCGGTGCTGGCAGTCCTCTTGCTAGGGGTGGTTTGCGGATGACGAATATTCAGGTTTTTACCGGTTTTAAAGCTACATTAACCGAGGTGGCCCTGGC
The DNA here is from genome assembly GCA_012839665.1 of Gelria sp. Taxonomy (GTDB): domain Bacteria; phylum Bacillota; class Syntrophomonadia; order Syntrophomonadales; family Syntrophomonadaceae; genus UBA4844. Next base: position 3,825 of record DUMX01000115.1, on the reverse strand, counting down.
CTTTGTGCCATTGCTGGTAAGCTTTATTTTTTTTCAGCTTTGGAGTCTAAACCTGTCCCGCAGCAGGTTTATGAATATGTTGAAGGGTATATTTCTTACTTTTATCGGCTTGTCTTTGTTTTTACAGGGAGTAAAGGTTGGATTTCTGCCTGCCGGGGAGATTATGGGAGAGGCTTTGAGTGCTCTCTCTAATATCTGGGTACTTATTCCGGTTGGCTTTATAATTGGATTATCAACCACCTTGGCGGAGCCTTCGGTACATACCATGATTTATGAAGTTGAGAGTGCTTCGGGTGGATATATTCCTCAAAAAGTTATGCTTTATACCCTGGGGTTAGGGGTAGGTATTTCGGTGGCCATTTCTATGCTGCGCTTAATTCTGGGTATTCAGTTATGGTGGTTTCTGGTACCGGGATATCTGATGGCATTTATCTTGACCCGTTACTGTGCTCGTCCCTTTGTCCCTATTGCATTTGACTCAGCCAGTGTTGCTACCGGGCCGATGACAGTTACCTTTGTCCTGGCCATAACCCTGGGCATAGCTGCAGCTATGGAGGGGCGTAACCCTCTGATGGAAGGCTTCGGTATTATTGCCCTGGTGGCGGTTTCGGCAATTTTATCAGTACTCATTTTAGGTGTATTATATGGTAAGAAAGAACGGGAAGCCAGGCAAAAAACCGGGCAGTAATCTACGGGAGGTAGAAATAATGGAAAATAAAATCCCGCATGACCTTATTGTTACCATAGTGAATAAGGGTGACGCAGAGAAAGTAGTGGATGCATCCAAAAAGGCCGGGGCCGAAGGTGGTACTATCATACTGGGACGGGGAACCGGGATTCACGAGCAGACCCGATTATTCGGCATTGTTATTGAACCTCAGAAAGATATCGTGTTAACCCTGGTGAAACGTAAGATAAGCGACCAGGTCCTGGAAGCCATTGTGGCCAGGGCCGAATTGAACAAACCTGGTCGGGGTATCGCCTATGTCATACCGGTGGAACGGGTAGCAGGCATAACTCATCTCATCCCTGAGGAAGAGTGAGGGGTAAGGGATTCATTTAAGGGTAGTACCGATAGGGGGGTAATGCTCTTATCTTGTTTGTACATGTTCTTTAATCCATTTGCTTAGTTGTTGTTTATTTAGTTCCCCTGCTGCCAGGCGCAGTATAGTTACATAGGTTTCTTTTTCGTCAGCTATGAGCTCCCAACCGTTCATTTGTAGAAATGTATCTATTGCTACCAGGGCTAACCTTTTGTTGCCATCAATAAAGGCATGATTTTGGCAGATATGATAACCATAAGCGGCCGCCATTTCGAAAATATCCCGATGCAAGTATTCTCCATCAATAGTCATTTGCGCTTGTGCCAGTGCGGATTCCAGTAATCCTTCATCACGTAACCCCGGTCGTCCACCATATTCACTAAGGAGTTGACGGTGAAAGTGCAGAACAAATTCTTTAGTTAAAAATCTGATACCCTTCATTTGCCCAATTCTCTCAATACATTTCTATACTTTTTATTAGTATTGCGGAAGGCTTCTGCCCACTCTGCAAAATCAGGATCATAAGGTGTCAAATAAACACCATTTGCTTCCTCCAAAAGCTGTACCATATCATTTTCTTTTAAATACAGGCGTTCAATAACTTCCTTGGGCAGAATAACACCCAGGCTGTTACCGATTTTCCTTAATTTTAATGTGGTCATAAAATTCCACCTTCTTTACTAGTGTTATAATATATATTATAACATATAAGCCTTTTGTCAATAATTTCTCATTATAATCTGTGTCTGATCCAGCGATTTTCTTCGATTTTTATTTGACAAATCTTCGTTTAGCCCCTAAAATATAAATTTGGGTGCGCAAAATTTTAAATACTATCTTTAAAGTAGGTAAAACCTTGATTTTTTCGGCATCACAACGTGTTGCCGTTAATTTTCTGTAAAGAAGGAGAGACGAATCCCGTGTTGGAAAATCTAAGAAATATCGGCATCATTGCTCATATTGATGCTGGCAAAACTACTACAACTGAACGAATACTATATTACACCGGTCTGACCCACAAAATGGGCGAGACTCACAATGGGGAGAGTGTTATGGACTTTCTTTCCTATGAGAAGGAGCGGGGTATTACAGTAGCATCGGCTGCTACCCGTTGCCTATGGAAAGGCTGCAGCATTAACATTATTGATACCCCGGGTCATGTTGATTTTACGGCTGAAGTGGAAAGAAGCTTGAGAATACTGGACGGAGCCGTAGTTATTTTCTGTGCCAAGGGTGGGGTCGAACCCCAATCGGAAACGGTATGGAGACAGGCGGACAAATATCAGGTGCCCCGTATTGCTCATATTAATAAGATGGATGCGGTGGGGGCAGATTTCTTCGGGGTAGTGAAGCAAATAAAAGAACGCCTGGGTGCCTATCCCCTGGTAGTAAACTTGCCCGTATTTGAAAAGGAAGTTTTCTGCGGTGTAGTTGATTTAATCCGGGAAAAGTTTTACACCTTCTCCGAGCAGGTGGATAACGCCATTACGGAAAGTGCTATTCCAGAAAAGTATCAGCAAGAGGCTGAGAAGTGGCGTATTGATATGCTGGAGAGTTTGGCGGAGACGGATGAGGAGCTATTGGAACTCTATGCTGGTGATGATGAAATACCTGAAGACCTGCTCTTACAAGTAATCAGAAGGAATACTATTGCGGGGGATATGGTACCGATAATTTGCGGAAGCTCTTATCGTAATATGGGAGTACAGCCCCTGTTGGACGCTATTATAGATTATTTGCCTTCGCCATTGGATGTGCAGGCCTCCAGGGCTCTATGCCGTCAAAGCGGTGATGAGATTGAACTTACCCCAACTTCAGAAGGTGATTTTGCTGCTCTGATATTTAAGATTGTTAGTGATCGTCATGTGGGTAAATTAGCATTTGCCCGGGTTTATAGCGGAAATATTATGGCGGGTAGCTATATCTATAACAGCAGTAAGCGGAAGCGGGAACGGGTAGGTCGAATGGTCAGGATACATGCCAATCATTGGGAAGAGATTAAAGAGGCTAAGGCCGGTGATATCGTAGCCTTTATCGGGCTGAAAGATATTGGTACTGGCGATACCTTATGTCTGGAAGGTCGGGACCTTTTGCTGGAGACGATAGATTTTCCGGAACCGGTTATCCAGATTGCTATTGAACCTAAAACTCAAGCCGATCAGGATAAGATTTCCGAGGCCTTGGCCCGGATAGCAGCTGAAGACCCGACTTTTAAGCTTTCATATAATGAAGAAACTGGGCAGACTTTGATCTCCGGTATGGGTGAACTGCACCTGGAAATTGTGGCTGAGCGTCTGTCGCAGGAGTTTAAAGTTAATTTTAACACCGGACAACCACAGGTAGCTTATAAAGAGACTATTACCAGAGAGGCCGAACAGGTTACTCGTTATGTTAAACAGACCGGGGGTAGAGGCCAGTATGCTCACGTGGTCCTGCGCCTGGAACCGGCTGAAGGTTTCGAATTTGTAAATAAGATAACCGGCGGAGCTATACCTCGGGAATACATCCCGGCGGTGGAAACCGGGGTGAAAGAGGCCCTGGAACAAGGCGTATTAAAGGGTTATCCGGTAGTTAATGTCAGGGTTACCCTTTTGGATGGCTCTTTCCATGAAGTGGATTCTTCCGAATTGGCCTTTAGAACAGCGGCTATGATAGCCACCCGGGAGTGCTTACAAAAGGCGGGACCGCAAATACTGGAGCCGGTCATGCGTCTGGAAATAACCTCTCCCGAGGAATTTACCGGTAGTATTATTAATAACATCAGCAACCGCCGTGGTCGTCT
>DUMX01000114.1 GCA_012839665.1 Gelria sp. | reverse complement strand
GTTTGTCATTATTAATGAGGTTTATAAAAGTGAGCTCTTCCGGGAAAGAAATGAAGCCTATACTGCTGCTGGAGATATGCAGATTTTTACCCCGGAAGAATTGAAGAAGTACTTGGAGGAAGCGCAATTTAAGAATGTGGCGACTGCAGTGGTAGAGGTTAATAGTTGGTTATGCTGCATCGGAGAGAAGTAAAGTTCATCTACAGCAAACTAGTCTGATTCCGTTGCCGTATAAAATTCTAACAACGGTTACGGTTAATGAAGATTAAATTATTTTCTATACCAAAAGTGAATATTATCTTTTGACTGATGAATAGTCTTTTGTAAATTGAGAAGAATAATATTGATTTTATTTACAAAGGGAGGACGATTATGACAAATATCCAAACATCAGTCAGTAAGTATCAGGCATGTATCGACGCATGTGCCAAATGCCTACAGGTATGTAACCAATGTTTCAATTCTTGTTTACAAGAACCCGATGCCCATGCACGAGCAAATTGTATCAAAACCCTTAGATTGTGTGCAGATATCTGCAATTTAGCAGTTGAAGCAATGACAATGGATCATCCAGATGCAAAATTTATTTGCAATATGTGCAGAACTATTTGCGATTCCTGTGCTACAGAATGTTTTATGTTCAAAGACCAGCACTGCCAGCAATGTGCTGATGTTTGTCACCAATGTGCTAACGAATGCGCCAAAATGATGTAGAAATAATATAAATGTGTAAAAAAGGGCCTCACCTTGAGTAGAGGCTCTTTTTTTGTGAAATATTCTAATAAGACCTTGTTAGGGCTTGGCGGCATTCATTATGCGCCCTCTATTGCTTTTACGCGAGCATGTTCTTTATATTTCCTCATGGCACGCCCCCAACGGGATTCGATACCGGCTGCCAATGAAAGAAAGCTAAGCGCTTATGCGTGTTGAATTATGTTTTAAAAATTAGTTTGTAAACCACTGGGTAACGTACAGATACTGTCCTTCCTGGTAAAACCCTAATCCTATTTTCCCAAATCCCTGATTAAGAATATTAGCTTTATGCCCTGCTGAATTCATAAATGCAGTGTGGGCACCTTTTACACTGGTGTTTTTGGCAATGTTCTCCCCTGCCATCCTATAGGTAATCCCCTGATTTTTCATCATCTCAAAAGGGCTGCCATAGGTTGGCGAAGTGTGGCTGAAATATCCGTTAACTGCCATATCGCGTGACTTAAGATAAGCTCCCTGGCATAGTTTCTGGTCTAGAGTCAATGGTACCACATTCACAGAAGCCCTCTCAGCATTTATGTAGCCCAGCATCTCTTGTTGCATAGCAGAAAAATCTGCTGTTTCTTGAGATGGTACCGGGGTCGGAGTGGGCTCCGGTTGAGGTGTTGGTACCGGAGTTGGCGCAGGTACGGGTACTGGCTTTGGTGTAAGTACCGGAGTCGGTTGGGGTGTTTTTGGAATGGGTACCGTTATAGTTTTTGCAGGACCCTGTGTCCATGTCCCCTCCCGATTGTTGTAGATATGGACCTTTACCGTCTTTAGTTTGGTATTAGTCCATCTTTGCACCCGTATAATCGGGGAACAATTCTTGATACTGGTACTTAGGAAACGACAGGGCTCGCTGTTAACTACCAGTCGGGTAACCTGGGATTGACATACCTGGTTTGTCCCTGCATTGAGACTATGTATGGGTACCAGGAGAAGGAAAAGGGCTAAAACAGGTACTAGAATTTTTTTCATGTGCATACCTCCTTTTCCTTTACCTTAACTGAACAAATCCTAATATGACTAGTTGAAGATTCTACCAGCTTTTCTCTGGGATAGTCGAAATAAGGTATTATTGGGTATTGAACGCACTAACTGGAAAATTAAACCTCAGGGCTTGCCTTCAGCCGTCTTTGAAAGATTATAAATACCGGTAGTGGAATAATGATCCAACCCATGCTTTTTACCAGGCTATTTTTAGCCCGGTTAACCTGACGGTCTTTTTCAGCTACAACCAGAGCGTCGTATCTTGCTTTTAGCTCAGTTTCGCTAAGATTAGCTTTGGCATTCGCATTTTCAGACTTTTCCAAACCCCATTGTCTATATTCTTCAAATGACTGGTGATAAGGAGCAGGAGTAACAATGTCGGCAACGGCCATGAATGCGGCTACGCTTCCACCGATTATCATCATTAAGGTTGCAAATAAGACCACATAAATATAAACGTTTTTCATCATTATTTTCCCTTCCTCTTTTGAATTTCCCCTGGTTGCGGATATTGCAGTAGCTGCTAATATCAACACTATAACCACAAGCACTAATCCTATTAATGAAACTACCACTCATTCTGCCTCCTTTTACTTAATCTATTATAGCAAAAATCTGACAGCAATTGATATAACTAAGATTAACCAGGTAAATTGGTGGTCACAGTTTAATTTGACCTGCGGTAATATTATTAGGCTTGAATACAGAAACTTCTGGTAGATAAATACCGGGGATCGGGATTTTCCTTGGTAAGTTACTATTAGAGGTGAATGTCTGTGTCTGTCAGTAATCGCAGGTTCTATGTATTATTATTGCTAATTTTTATACTTAATTATTTTGATATTATATCGACCATCAGGCTTTATCATCTCTTCGGGGCAGATATCGAGGGTAATCCAATTATGAAATATCTGCTGGTAATTGCTCCGGAATGGGCGTTGCTGTTTAAAACTTTCTGCATATTAGTATTTACCATTGTTATGATAATTGCATTTCGTTACCAACCTGGCACTGCTTATAAGGGTACGTTAATTACTGCCGGGGTTTTTATCCTGCTGGCTGGTTGGCATTTCTTCATTTATATAATTATTTAGATTTATATATTGAAGGGCCTGTACCCAGGATATACTACCCTTTCTCATTTATTCCTGATACACTTATGGTTAATAAAAAGACTAAATAAAGAAGGGATTAACTATGGCTAAAATATGTATTCTGGATGCCAAAACTCTGGGGGAAGACGCTGATTTAAGGGTTTTTGACCAGTTTGGCGAGGTTGTGGTTTATGATACTACCAGTCCGGAAAATGTGGCGGAACGAATCCAGGATTGCAATATTATTATTACCAACAAGGTAGTTCTGAACGGTTCTGACCTGCAGCATGCCCCGCTGGTGAAGTTAATCTGTGTATCTGCCACCGGTACAAACAATATTGACCTGCAGTATACCCAAACTCGAAATATAACAGTTTGTAATGTGGCTGGTTACTCTACTCGTAGCGTAGTCCAGCATACATTTGCTATGTTGTTCTACCTGCTGGAATCACTGGCTTATTATGATGCCTATGTTAAATCAGGTGCGTATGCCGAAAGTAGCATTTTTACTCATCTTGACCGTCCCTTCTGGGAACTTTATAACAAGACCTGGGGCATTATTGGTTTGGGTACGATTGGGCAAGCGGTAGCAGGTGTGGCCCGGGAGTTTGGTTGCAAGATTATTTATTATTCTACTTCCGGAGCGAATGATAACCCCGACTATACCAGGGTAGAACTGGAGGAGTTACTGCAAACGGCGGATATAGTCTCTATTCATGCACCGTTAAATGAACGGACCTTTAATCTCTTACAGTACGAGCGTCTGCAGTTGATGCAGTCTCATGCTATTATTCTTAATTTGGGTCGGGGAGGTATTGTTAACGAAACTGATTTGGCCAGAGCTCTGGATGAGGGATTGATTGGAGGCGCAGCCCTGGATGTACTGGAAAAGGAACCTATTGATAGAGAAAATCCTATGTTAAAAATTAAACATGCTGAGCGGCTTTTCATTACTCCGCATATTGCCTGGGCCAGTCGGGAGGCTCGCAACACCCTGGTGAACGAAATTGCTAATAACATTGCTGCCTATTTAACCGGGATACCACGAAATACAGTTGGTTCCAATAAAAAATCATAGCCCGTTTTAATGTAATCAAATACTTTGTCAGCAATTACCCCCTGCCCTTTCCTATTGGGATGCATCCCGTCTCTGCAAATATATTTAGTGAAATCAGGCAACTGCAAAAATGCACCTCGAACATCGATTAGCCTGGTATGAGTTTCTTCGGCAACTTTTGTAATGACAGAACTGTATTTTTCCTGCCAGTAATAAATCTCCGAGACGCTTCCAATCCATTTAATAATGTTATCTTTGGTAACAGGATTGTTTTTACTAACCCATTCTAAATATTTATCGGCATTAAGTGGCGGTAAGGTCATAAGCACGGGAGTAACTTTTGTGTTTTTTAGCAATTCTATAGTCTCATGCAGAGCTGTTTCAAATATCCTGATCTCTGTCTGCGGTAGGTGTTCGGTATATGGATTATCTGCCACTTCATCCCAATTAAAAGTGCAATCATTTCCACCATATTCAATTAAAACTATATCCGGATTCTCTTTATTTATTTGGTTTTCCAGCTTGCTGATGCCTCTGATTAAAGTGCTACCAAACTTCGAAATATTCTTAATGGAGCCTCTAATTTTCCTGCCGGTTGTATTTACATAATTTTCCCGCAGCACGGTATATCTGTTTTTAGTTTCATCATATATGACTCCTCTTGAAATTGAATCCCCTGACACCAAAATTTTGATGTTATCCATATTTTTTACTTCGGTCATATAATCCCCCTTTTCGATCGTAAAGAACGAAAAACAAACTGGCATTCCAATTAGTGTTTTTAGTGGGTACATATTCCTATATTTAACATATCATGCGTCTTTGTACACGTCAATAAGGAACGGTACGGGCTTATGGCTATTCTTTATATCATACCCGCAGCTACCCTTTGCCCCATCTTTTTTGATACACTTAATATAAAAGAGTTCCTAATGCCTGCGAAAATGGTATTATGAACTATAATAAGGAGAAATGTCCAGGATGAAAACCCATTTTGATTGTTTACCCTGCATCATGAAACAAACTGTTGATGCAGCCAGATTTGTCACCAATGATAATCAGTTGCAAGAAAAAATTATACGAAAAGTAATGACCGAACTGGTTAGCTATAATTTCGATGAATCCCCACCGTATATCTCACAAATTATTCATAAATATGCACGAGAACTAAGCGGTATCAGGGACCCCTATATAGAGGTTAAGGAGCAATTTACCCAATTAGGCTTAGAATTATACGATGAACTGAAAGCCCTGGTTAAAACTTCACCGGATTCTTTTACCACCGCACTGAAACTTTCTATCGCTGGTAATATCATCGATTTTGGAATATTTGAGCAAGTTAGCGAAGAGCTGGTTCAGCAAACTATTGAAAGATGCTTACATGCAACATTACCAGCAGATAGTGTAAACAGCTTGAAGGATGATATTGCGCAGTCCGGAAACATTCTTTTTTTAGGAGATAATGCAGGTGAAACTGTTTTTGACCGCCTTTTTATTGAAGAAATGCCCATGGAAAAAGTAACCTATGTAGTAAAGGGCAGCCCTATCGTAAATGATGCTACCATGAAGGATGCTAAAGAAGCCGGACTAACAGAAATAGTACAGGTAATTGATAATGATTCTAATGCACAGGGGACCATCCTGGCCTGGTGCTCGGAGGATTTCGTCACTCGCTTTCATGAGGCTGACTTAATCATCGCCAAAGGACAGGCTCATTATGAAACTACGAGTAATCTGGAACTAAACTGCATATATTACCTGCTCCAAGCTAAATGTGCTGTTATTGCTAATGATATCGGCTGCCAGATGGGCGAAATGGTTGTGTTAAAAGCTTAAGCTTTGTAATTATAAATGGGCTGAATGACATCCAGTACTTCTACCGTATCCTGGATGTTTTTTAAGATTTCAGCAAGTGGGCGGTAAGCCATGGGCGCCTCATCCAGGGTGGAGGCACGAACCGACGTGGAATAAACATCTCGCATTGATTCCCGGAATTCCTTCAATGAAAGCTGTTTTTTAGCCTGTCTGCGGCTTAATACCCGGCCTGCACCATGGGGTGCTGAATAATTCCAGGCGGAATTGCCTTTTCCTGTTGCTAATATACTGCCGTCTCTCATATTAATAGGAATAATTACCCTTTCCCCCTGTCGGGCCGAAATAGCTCCTTTACGCAGAATCATGTGTTTTGTATCAATATAATTATGAATGGTAGTGAACTTATCTACCACTGTAAACTGCATGTTGCGTACAATCTCATCTGCAATCGCCTGTCGATTTACGGTAGCATAATGCTGAACAATCTTCATGTCATGAATATAGTCCTTAAAATCCTGACCTTCTAAATAAGCTAAATCTCGTGGTACCTTATTGTTTGGCTTCTTGCCCAGTTTTTTAGCAGCACGGTTCTGATAATAATCCGCCAACTGCTTACCCAGATGACGACTGCCGGAATGTATAGCCAGATACAGTGCACCAGTTTTATCTTCATTTACTTCAATAAAATGATTGCCACCACCTAGAGTACCTACACTTAAGCGTGCCCTTTTTATGTCTAAATGTTCTCGCACTTTTAACTTATGCAGAGGAATTTCCTGCACGTACGGATGCTCTTTTTTGCGTATATTAAATCCACTGGGTATAAATGCCCGAATGAGTTTATCCAGTTTTTCTAAATTAATGGTTTTTTCCTGTAACTTTATTACTTCTATGCCACAACCAATATCCACACCTACCAGGTTGGGCACTACTTTATCGGTTATAGTCATGGTTGTCCCAATGGTACATCCTGCACCGGCATGAGCATCCGGCATAATACGTATAGTACTATCCCGACAAAATTCCTGATTACATAATTCCGTTATCTGCTGTATGGCTTGCTTATCAATATTATCAGTATAAACAACAGCGCAATTAAACTGTCCCTTTAAAGTAATAATATTCTCTCACCTTCCCTGTATATATTATATAACACTTTATACCCACAGTTCAGGCAGGAGTATATGTTTAGAATGTCGTCCAATACTATCTTTTCGTCTGCATTGTTTTTAATTATACCGCTTAGGATTTTTCTTCTTTTAACCCCCCATGCCCGGGGGGGCATACCCTGAAGGGCACAC
>DUMX01000113.1 GCA_012839665.1 Gelria sp. | reverse complement strand
ATATGGGAGCGGCAGCCCAGCGTCCGGCGCAAGAGGACAATAACGCTATTGAACGCAGTCGTATTATGGGTAGGAGGATAGTTGAAGTAGCCCGGGCTACCAGCCAATTGAGAAAGGATAGTTCGAATTAAGGATCAAGAATTTTGCTTATCTGGTACTTATCGGTGGTAAAGTGCTTTGTGAATTTCGCGCCTATTTTAAGGATGGTGAAACATGTTAATTCGGGAAGAGATAGAGCAAAGAGAAAAGGCTTTATTAAGCCCTCTGGCTTGCCCAGCTATTAAATCGGCTGGTCGGAAAGTTTATGAAGCCCCTGACCCTATTCGTACCTGTTTTATGGTTGATAGAGATAGGATCATTCATTCCAAATCTTTTCGCCGTTTAAAACATAAAACCCAGGTTTTTATAGCTCCTCCAGGCGACCACTATCGTACTCGCTTGACTCACACTCTGGAAGTGAACCAGATTGCGCGTACCATTGGCGCCGGACTCAATCTTAATTTAGATTTAATCGAAGCTATGGGCCTGGCCCATGATGTTGGGCATACTCCATTTGCTCATGCTGGAGAACAAGTTCTAAATGAAATTCTAACTACCGGGTTTCGTCACAATGAGAATAGTGTTCGGGTGCTTACCAGGGTAGAACAGCGGAAAAATCAGAAAGGATTAAACTTGAGTCCGGAAGTTTTGGATGGGGTGCTCCATCACAGTGGTTACGGGGAGGATGGGCCTCTGGCTGCAACTTTAGAGGGGCAGGTTATTCGCTTGAGTGATAAAATTGCTTATGTACAGCACGATATAGATGACTCTATCCGAGCCGGGTTATTAGTCATTGAGGATATACCTCATCAATACCTGGAGGTATTAGGAGATACCCATAGTCAACGTATTGCCACTCTGGTAAGTGATACTATTGATAATACTCGAAAACTGATGGAGCAAGGAGATAATGTTCAGGTAAGACCGGGAACAAAGGTGGAAACGGCCTTAAAAGGCTTACGAAAATTTATGTTTGATGCTATCTATACCGGAAGCGTCTGTCAGGCAGAACGCAGTCGGGCAGCATTTGTTTTAGAACATCTTTTTAACTATTATTACCGTTATCCTGAAAAAATGAGCCCAGTTTATCGTGAGATAGCAGATGAAGAGGGCTTGGAAAGAGCAGTAGCGGATTATATATCAGGAATGAGCGATGCCTACTGTGTAAGTTTATTCAAAGATATTTATATACCCCAGTCTCTAGTCCCCGATGCCCGGAGAACCATTGCAGATGAATTAAGAATTGATAATTAACTTAAATTGAGAATCATCCGGCACATTTTCCTCAGTCAGACCTTCAAAAAGTTCTATTCTAAATTACCAATACTAAGTGTCACGCATTTCTATAATTCTTATTTTCTATTAAAGGAGAAATACACTGCTTGTAGAATAAGTAGACAATATGTAGTAGAACAAAAGCACAAGGAAGAGACAAAAATCGACTGAACAGAAGGAATTATCCTTTAAATATAGAATAATGGTGAGTATTAATGACTAAATATGATAACCGGGTAACCCGGGAAATATCTGAGCGTCTGGACATAGTTGATATTAT
>DUMX01000112.1 GCA_012839665.1 Gelria sp. | reverse complement strand
TGCAACTAATTTCCCCGGTAGATAATAAAGGGTGTTTTACTGAAGAAGGTGGTCAGTTTAAGGGGCTATATGTTCATGATGCTAATAAAAATGTTATAGAAGAGTTAGAAAACCGGGGCATGCTGTTAAAGGCTGCCAAATTGGAGCACCAGTATCCTTATTGTTGGAGATGTAAGCATCCCATCATTTACCGTGCTACTGAACAATGGTTTGCATCAATTGAAGGCTTTCGTCGGGATGCACTGCAGGCCATTGACAATGTACGCTGGATTCCGGCCTGGGGTCGGGAACGCATCTATAACATGGTAAAAGAGCGGGGCGACTGGTGTATATCCCGCCAGCGTACCTGGGGAGTTCCCATACCCATATTCTATTGTGAATCGTGTGATAACACAGTGATAAATGAGACTACCATTGCCAGGGTTAGTGAGCTTTTTGCCCAGCATGGTTCGGATATTTGGTTTAGTCAGGAGGCATCCTTCCTGCTGCCGGAAGGGTATCGCTGTCCCAATTGTGATGGCGATAAATTCCGCAAGGAAAAAGATACTATGGATGTCTGGTTTGATTCAGGTTCCAGTCATATGGGAGTATTGGAAACCTACGATGAATTAAGCTGGCCGGCAGATATGTACCTGGAAGGCAGTGACCAGCACCGGGGATGGTTTAACTCCTCATTGTCAACTTCGGTAGCGATAAGAGGTGTGGCACCTTACCGGCAGGTGTTAACTCATGGTTTTGTGGTAGATGAAAAGGGAAGAAAGATGTCCAAGTCCCTGGGCAATGTAGTCGACCCCCTGAAACTTATTAAGAATATGGGTGCGGATATATTAAGGCTTTGGGTTTCTTCAGCTGACTATCGCAACGACGTTTCCGTATCCAATAATATTATTAAACAATGTGCTGAAGCTTATCGTAAAATTCGTAATACCTGTCGTTTTATACTGGGTAATCTCTATGATTTTGACCCTGATAAAGAAACGGTAGCTTACCAGGAACTAAATGAACTGGACAAATGGGCTTTGTTAAAGTTGCACAAACTAATAAAACGAGTAAGCAAAGCTTATGAAGATTATGAATTCCATGTAGTCTTCCATGCCGTTCACAACTTCTGTACCGTAGATTTAAGTAATATTTATTTTGATATTCTTAAAGATAGATTGTACTGTTCCCATCCACAGGATCCGGAAAGAAAAGCAGCCCAAACCGTACTTTATGAGTTAATTAATGCTCTGGTAGTAATGTTAACTCCCATACTGGCTTACACCAGTGAAGAAATCTACAGCCATCTGCGGCGGGAAGACGACCCGGAAAGCGTACAATTGCTTGATTGGCCGGAATATAAGGAAGAATACATTGACGAAAATATTGAATCTCGTATGAGCCAAATTTTAGAGGTGCGGGAAGCTGTTACCAAAGCTCTGGAAGAGGCCAGAAGCCAGAAGGTTATTGGCCATTCCCTGGCCGCCAGCGTTTGCATCTATGCTAATCCGGAGTGGATGAGCTTACTGAGTACTATAAACAATTTGGAGAAGATGTTTATTGTTTCCCAGGCTGAGCTCAAGGAAGAAGGACAACGCAGCCCGGATGCTGTTTCGCTAGAAGAACTACCCGGTATTTGGGTAGAGGTAGCTCCAGCCAGTGGTGAAAAATGCGAGCGCTGCTGGATTATAGAACCCTCAGCCGGAGAAGAACACGGGCATCCCGGCATTTGCGACCGCTGTTACGAAATAGTTGATAAGGAAATAGACGGGGATTAGACACTGAAGGGCACTGATTTCTTATGATTAACACTGAAATTTATTATATTT
>DUMX01000111.1 GCA_012839665.1 Gelria sp. | reverse complement strand
ATTAAATCAGGGGTGCAGGTTGAAGGATATGAAGCAACCGATAAAGTCTTGGAATGGTGCGATGTTATTGTGGCTACCAGCAGCACCGTAGTAAACTCCACCATCACTGAATACACTAAACAAAAGCCCGCACTTTTCTTCGGTACCACCGGCGCCGCCGCCTGTCATCTCATGGGCCTGCAGCGTTTCTGCGCCCTGGGAGCATAAATCCAGGAAATAAATTAACCTTAAAACAAAAAACTGTAGCGAAGGATAACTTTGCTACAGTTTTTATTATTCCCCTCCGAACAAGCACCAAATTGTCGCAACTCTAATATATTAGGGTAATTTTAAAAGTTAGCCGTCTGCAACTTTCTTACCCCCAGCAAGCTTATAAGAATACCTGTATTCGTTATGGAAAGGAGTGACGAAAATAGTTATATCTGACCCTTTATCTCTGCTAAATATCCCCGTTGGAGGCAGTGCCCGGGTTAAAACCATCCTGACTATCGGCGCTAATCGTCGTCGACTGCTTGATTTAGGTTTAATACCCGGTTCGCAAGTAGAAGTTATCCGGCGCAGCCCCGCTGGTAATCCCACTGCCTATTTAATAAAAGGAACGGTAATAGCTCTGCGTAATGAAGATGCCCGTCAAATCCTGGTAGAGGAAGCAGACTATGTTATGTCTTTCACACATGAAGGATCAGAAAGGAGAATATATGATTGAAACTGCCTCTTTGCCAATTCAAGGTCAGGAACACACCGGAAATTTCGTTGTAGCCCTGGCCGGAAACCCTAATGTGGGTAAAAGTACAGTGTTTAACCGCTTAACCGGACTGAATCAGCATACTGGTAATTGGCCCGGAAAAACCGTAATTAAAGCTGAAGGTACTTTTTCACACCGTAACCAGCGCTACACTCTGGTGGATTTACCCGGTACTTACTCCCTGCACGCCAGCTCCAGCGATGAGCAAGTAGCCCGTGATTTCATCTGTTTTTCCCGGCCTGATATTACTGCGGTAGTATGTGATGCTACCTGTCTGGAGCGTAACTTGAATTTAGTACTACAAATATTGGAAATAACTGACCAGGTGGTACTTTGTGTAAATCTCCTCGATGAAGCTGAAAGAAAGAAAATTCATGTAGATACAGCTATGCTGGCCCACCAACTGGGAATACCCGTTGTAGGTACCGCCGCCCGCAGCGGGAGGGGGTTAAGTAAGTTAAAGGATGTTTTGCATGATATGGTTATAGGAAAAATAGCAACTACCCCCCGACAAGTAGTTTATGACCAGGAATTAGAGACATCCATAAATGAAATTGAAAAACGACTGACTCCTTATCTGCCCAACTGGATTAACAGCCGCTGGGTAACTTTGCGGGCATTGGAGGGGGATTTTAATATTCTGGAGTATATTGCCTGCAATAGGCCAGGTAATTGCCCCCAACAGATATTGCCAGAAGAGGTGGCCCTATGTCTACAATAAAAAACCAGGAAGTACCCATACTCCGTGAGATTGAGCCTCTTCTCCCCGATGATATAGCCAATATAAAAGACCGTATAGTAAGCAGTATCTACCAGCAGGCTGAGGATATCTCGGCCCGGGTAGTAAAAACCGAAAATTCATATCAAGCCAGCCTGGAGGCCAGGTTGGATGGTATCTTAACCTCGCGTTGGCTGGGTTTCCCTATTATGTTGTTACTATTGACGGTAGTTCTCTGGATTACCATAACTGGAGCTAACTACCCCTCGCAACTACTGGCCAGCGGCCTGTTTTGGATAGAGGGGCATCTGCTTCACCTTTTCAGCACATTGGGGGCACCAGCCTGGTTAACCGGGATATTAATTCAAGGTATGTATCGTTCTTTGGCCTGGGTGGTCTCGGTTATGCTTCCCCCTATGGCAATATTTTTTCCCCTTTTTACCCTCTTGGAGGACCTGGGTTACCTGCCCCGGGTAGCCTTCAATATGGATAACCTCTTCCGCCGGGCAGGAGCCCACGGAAAGCAGTGTTTGACCATGTGTATGGGGTTTGGCTGCAATGCCGCCGGGGTTACTTCCTGCCGTATTATTGACTCCCCTCGAGAACGACTAATAGCCATACTCACTAATACCTTCTCCATTTGCAATGGCCGTTTTCCCACACTGATAGCCCTGGCTACTATTTTTATGGGTACCCTGATAGCCCGGGCTTATAGCTCTATCCTGGCTACTTTGGTAGTGGTGGCAATAATAATGACTGGCATTCTCACAACTCTCTTAGTTTCCTATTTTCTGTCCCGTACCCTTTTACGAGGGGTCCCTTCTTTCTTTGTTTTGGAACTCCCTCCTTTTCGCAAGCCCCAACTGGGGCAAATCCTCATCCGCTCCCTGCTGGACCGCACTTTATTTGTGCTCTGGCGAGCTATAGTCATCGCTGCCCCGGCAGGAGCCCTGACCTGGATATTGGCCAATAGTTTTGTTGCCGATACCAGTGTGTTTGCCTTAATAGCAGGTTGGTTAGACCCCCTGGGTCAACTTATGGGCATGGACGGCATTATACTCATCGCCTTCTTGTTAGGCCTGCCTGCCAATGAGATTATACTGCCCATCCTTATCATGGGCTATTTGTCAGTCGGCACCATGCTGGAGTTAGATAGCATAAATGCATTGCGGCTTCTACTGCTGGATAATGGCTGGACCTGGATTACGGCTCTCTGCGTAATGCTGTTTTCCCTGCTCCATTTTCCCTGCGGTACTACTCTATATACCATTTTCAAGGAAACCCATAGTGCCCGCTGGACCATAGTTGCTGCTTTACTTCCCCTGGCCTTGGGAATTTTAGTGACTTCAATGGTTAACCAGGGGGCACAGCTCATAATGCGATAGTACTACGGCAATTTCCAAAAGGCCCGGTCTCACCAGGTAAGAGCCGGGCCGTATACCCTTAGGATTTTACTGTTTCGTTCATATTTTGGGATAAGAATTCTACACCTTGAACAGCAGGTTTGTCAAAGTAGCCACTATGTCTTAATGCCAAAACCACTATTTTTCTAAACAGCCTCTCTTTAACAGATGAAGGCTTGAAAAGCTCCATCCTCTGCAAATGGTGGTGGGCTGCTTCTGGGATAGGCCGAAATAACTCGCGGAGTAAAGCCATAATCATTTTACCCGGGTATCCGGAAGCAAAACCCTGGAAGCCTGTTAATGCCCCCACTAAATCGGCGTCATCCTCTGTAAAATCGGTCCCAAAGGGAAAACGCGGAAAATAACCCTGGGCCTGATAAGGTGCCAGTAAGGCTTTAAGCTTTTCTGGCGTGTTATGCCTGCATTCTTCCGGAATCTCATAATCCATTGGAATTTTGCCTGCTTTTTTAGCCTGGGTCAGTAATTGCTCCTGAAATCTTGAATCGGCTATGTTAATAATTTCGGCAATAACCTCTTTTTCCGGTTTGCCCCGTAGATAAGCAATCCCGTATTCGGTAACAATTATGTCCCGCAGGTGCCTGGGTATCGAACAAGTACCATAGGTGAATACAATATTAGACTTTAACTTACGCCCCTGGCCCCTGGTGCTCTTTATCATTATAATGCTTCTGCCATCCGGTAGAGCATGAGCCATGGAAACGAAATTATACTGCCCTCCAATCCCGGCTACAACCTGGCCATCCTCAAGCTGTTCCGAGGCTACTCCTCCGAAAACCGTGGCTACCATACCAGTATTGATAAATCGGCCATCCTTCCTTTGCAAAGCTCTTAATTCTTCCTCACCGTAGAGCTGGTTAACCTTTTCTACTCCTGCCATGCTGAATAACTGCCGTTCCTCTTCACTCATATCTCTTAACCATTGATAGAATTTTTGGGGACCAACAAAGAAGGCACTCTCTATTACTTTACCATTACGAAGCTCTTTACCCAGCAGTTTCCTTATCTCGGTCCTGTTCGCTTCATCACTCATGTCCGCAGAATAACTGGTTTCTCCGTCTATAATGATACTGTTTTCATATTTCAAATCGCTGCGGAGTATTCCGTATTCGGTCAAGAATTCAAAGTCTTCTTGAGTCAGTATGGGTTGAATGGCCTTCATTTCCAACAATCGGTCAATTATGTCTGCGGGGATGTTGTCTACAGCAAGATATCCTTCATTGATAAGTTTCATTATGGGAACGTTATCAAAAACCTGTCTTTTTAGAATATTGCTATTGTACAACTCCATAAAGGCATCTACAAACATCTCTGATGAACCATAGAGGCCTTCTTTAAAGGTATCTGTACCACCCAATTTTGTAATAAGTTCTCCATGTTTTTTTATTATGCCGGCTTTTTGAAGCAAATCCTGATACACATCATTATGCTCGTTCCGCAGCACCAGTCCTGCCACTATAGCATCACCCAGAGCACCGATGCCTACCTGTATGGTGCCACCATCTTTAATCAAGGGGCTTACATGTATGCCTATCATATAGTCAGATACAGATACAACAGGCTTGGGAACACCAAAAAGCTCATAATCAAAGTCAGGACCTTGAAGGATGTAATCATAGCGTTCTTTTTCAAAAATAGCATCTCCGTACATAAAAGGCATTCTCTTATTGGCTTCCCCAACCAGAATCATTTTATCACCCCTAGCGCGGATTTCGTCTGCTGCTACCAAAGCTCCAGTAGATATATCGGGATTACACCCAAATGAATATCTGGTTTGGCCGTTAATATCATGATAACCTATCATATTTCCGAAGCAATTAACCCCAAATTTAACAGCATCACGTACGACATGAGTATAATTGGAAGCAATGTGGTTTTGCTGAGCTACAGGGTCATTCAGATAACTTCCAGCTTGACTGAAAAATTCATACGATTCCACGTTTTCAGGGAGCTTGCCTGCTCTGTAATCCACCATGTATTCTATCCTTGGAACTCCTGCGAACAGTCTGGGAATCAAGTCTTTTAGAAACCTTTTTTCTAAATCAGATTTGCCACTAGGCATTTCCAAAGGAAGGGCAGTGACAATTCTGAGCCGTATAGAAGGATCTTCTTTGGCCCTCCTGTACAGTTCATTAATGAAAATAACTGGCTTTCCCAGAGCCAAAGGCATAGCAAATGTAATATCTTTACCTAAGCGTTTTATGACTTCGTCAACACACTCTTTGACATCGCTATAGACTACCCCCATCTCTTTCATTCTCCCCTTACTCCTTTCTAAAAAACTTTTTCAGTTCAATGGCCAAAACCGTATCCGAATTTTGCTTTCAGGAATGCTCATTCACCGAGACTTCAATTATTTGTTTGAATGTTTAATAGCGGTTTCTCGTTGATTTATGAAGTGATTGTATTTGTTAGTATGCAGACTACAAACCAGGCCACAGAACCGTTCAAAGTCCGGCACAGCACCCCCCATATTATGGGTCTATTTCCACGGCTTCCCATGGATATTATATAAATATTGCCACAAACATCCATTTAGGTCAAGAAATATTATGAATATTTTGAAATTAATAACAATGGGTCGTCTGCTGGCATGTACCCGGGGATACCGGGAACCTGCTATTGTAATGTGAAGTAGATAGGAGAATTTACTAGCTGAGGCTACAAAGTCAAAACTGTGATATGCTAAGATGGAAAAAAGCAGATGGAGACCCTGAATATCCTTAAAGTAAACGCAAAATAACTATGCATCGTTTTAGGTATTTGCAATACATTATTTACCTGGTCTCTTAAAATATAGAAAGGAGTACATTATGCCTGACTATGCCCTGTTAGATAAGCAAGCCATGTTGAGGGATTACCTCTTTTATCCCCGGAGAGATAGTACGCCGCCACCAGCGGGGGCTTTTGATATAATGGTGCCGGTAGAGAAGGGAAAAGATGAACCCGTAGTAGCCTGCCGCTTTTTTCTAGAAAATGCGGACTGGCCCTGGATACTGTATTTTCACGGTAATGGTGAAGTAGCCGCCGATTATAACCAACTCTGCCGCCTTTATCATCAGATTGAAACCAACCTGGTAGTGGCTGATTACCGAGGATACGGGTTAAGCAGCGGACAACCCGGTTTCCAATATTTGATTCAAGATGCTCATGTAATTTACCGTACGGTAAGAAATGAAATAAAGCAGCGCAATTACTCGCAACAGCTATGGCTTATGGGGCGCTCGCTGGGCAGTACTTCGGCTCTGGAACTGGCCTCTCATTACCAGGACCATTTACAGGGGCTGATTATTGAAAGCGGCTTTGCCAGCATAACCCGACTGGTTACCCAGTGGGGCCTGCCCGCCGACCATATCCAGATGGAGATGGTGGAAGAGCAATGTTTGGAAATGCTGCATGGTATAACTATGCCTGCCCTTATTATCCATGGGGAAAGAGATAGTCTGGTTTATCCGCAGGAAGGAAAGCTTATTTTCGATAACCTGGGTAACTCGGAAAAAAGCCTGGAAATGATTCCCGGTGCTGGCCATAATGACATTATAGTGGCAGATATACAACGCTATTTCGGTTCTATCCGCAAATTCATGCAAGAGACTGCAAGCAGTAAATAACAGTCAAGCTTCTTTTATCTGGCGGCGAGCAGCATTTACCATGCGCATCAATCCAGTTCCTCTAAATTACTTCTTATATGCTGTTATCCCATTGGCATCCATATATATTTTTTTGGCATTCATTAGTTTCTGCAAATATGGATTACGCCCCTTGCCAGTCTCTTCTAGTATTTCTTGCAGATTAAAAAGATCATTATAAGTTAAATAGGGGTAATCCACACCTCCAAATTTACCATCAGCATAGTAACAATAATGCAAATTATAGTCTTCCTTAATCCAGGAGTCACATGTAATTTCTATTCCCTTCAGCATTTTATCTCCTAAAATCATAAACCCTGCATCTCCGGTTATTTCTCCCAACTTATAAAGAAACCGAATCTCCTGTAACTGGTGATTCAGAGAAGTATGAACTGCTCGATAGTTTTCTTTTTCATGATAATAGTCCTGCACCAGCCATCCTTCTTCCCCCTTAGAATTTACGACAGTATAATGATACTTATTGGCAAAGCCCGCAAAAAAATTCCCGTATTGCAGAGCATAGTCTAAAAATCTGGCTTCATTAAATTTCTTGTAGGCCTCGATAAACAAAACCCCTAAATCAGTGTTAAATCTGGTATCGAAGAAACCTGCCTCTATTCCATAATCCTTATAAAGCCAATTGCTTTGGGGAAGGGTTTTCATGTAACCTTGCGCGTCCATATTTTGAGCCTGTATATAAAGCTGGGCATATCCCAAATCATCAGCAGCTCTACTTCCGCCCGTTAAAATGAACCCCCCTACCAGATAGGCTGCCGGATTTTTCCAGTAACTGTTTTTCTCATAGGGGGTATAGCTTTCCGGGGTTTTATAATATGAACCATCCATGAGCCACCGGCTATCTTTTACATAATCGTATCTGGCCCATATTTGCCTCATATCTTTATAATCTAAATCCACCAACGAACGATCCGATTCCAATGCCCAGATTTCACCCCAAATCCCAGTCTTGTTCACAAAAATCATCTGCAGTTGAAAACCTTTCCCTGTTTTTTTCACCTTGATTTCCCGGCATAAATTATTTTTGGATTTTACCACACCCCGGCCCAAATCCTGGTAGACAAAAGGCTGGTTTAAGAAAATATGCTTATCGCCTATAGTTAAAAATAAATCCGTAACCGGGAGTTTTCCTTCCGTCAGTTCTTGTTCTTCTATCCATTTACCCGTCTTTTCATCATAATATGTAAGAGTTCCGTCAGCCCCTTCATAGTTGATGATATAAGCAAGGTTTTTACCTCTGTTGGCAAAAGTAATTTTATCATGCCAATATAAATCCCCGTTATGAAACCGGAATTCTCTGCTCTCTATTTCCGCATCATGCCAATACCGCTTTTCCCATTGAACTGTTGCCAATTCCAGTTCCAAAACCTTATCAGGGTTCTTAATCTTCTTTTGCACATAAGTTTCTCCACACTGCGAAAAGTCAACCGTACAAAATTTATCAGCCCAGTTTGATATAGCTGGTTTCAATGTTTGAAACTCCAGGGTATTTGCTCCTATTATCAATCCGGCAATAATTACCGTAAATATAATTATAAGTTTTTTTCTCATTATCTAACTCCAGTTGCCAGGTTATGTCCGCATAATTGTGTAAAAAGGTTTCTTTAATTTTTAAACAAGAGGGGCAACTATTCCTTTTTGCTATAAGGCACAAATCAGTCATAATGTTCCAAATTCGCCTATATACTTTTAGCAAGGATAAGCCTATATTATAAGAAGATGGTTAGCCTGTAAAGGATGCCATATTTTTTCCACGATATTGTACCGGTATCAATAATGCCTGAAAGCCCGGCAACCCAAGGTCGGCATAGGGAGAGGATAATGGGAAAAAGCGGAAACGCCAGGGGTGAACTGCATTATTATTCTGATCAGCTCAAACGCAAACTGGAGAAGCTGCGCTTTGCGCCGGCCACCGTTGTCGAAGCCCCGTCCGGTTACGGTAAAACCACTGCGATACGAGACTTTTTGCAAAATGAGCTTTCCCAGAGTACACCTGTCTATTGGTTCACTGCCATGGATGAAAAGCCCTCTGCGGGCTTTCGGCGACTCTGCCGCGAGATTGAGAAAATAGACAGCCATGCGGGTGAACGTCTCCTTAAAATAGAACTACCTAACGCCGCTAACATTGGTGAAGCAGCTGAAGCCCTGCGGTCAATCCAATGCAAGCATGAAACCTATCTGGTGATAGATAACTTTCAGTTTATGCAGGACGTCCTGCCCCCAGCTTTTTTTCTTGCGCTCCTCGAACATGGCGGCCAGGGCCTGCATGTCATTATCGTGACCCAAATGCTCAAACGAGATACCCTTGCTATGGTTGCAAGTCACGGGGTTTTACATATTACGGCTGCCGATATGCGGTTGAGTGTAGGAGATATCAGTCGCTATTATGCCCTGGCCAATGTAAAAATTACCTCGGAGGATGCAAACGAGGTCGAGCGCTACACCGAAGGCTGGATTATCGCGGTCTATTTACAGCTCTCCGCTTTCCTAGAAACAGGCACATTCTCCGATACGCCCGGTATTCTAGCCCTCATCGAGCATTTGGTGTGGGATAAATTGACCGAAGAACAGCAAAACTTTCTATTGTATTTGTCACCATTTGAGATGATTAGTATACAGCAAGCATGTTCCCTCATCGGTTGTGATGCACTGCCTGAATACGCTTTGGAGGCGCTCACAAGCCCGTTTATCCGCTACCATCCAACCGAGCGACAATATGAGCTGCATAGCATTCTGACTAAACTTCTTATTCAAAAGCGCGGGGAACGTGGACCTGCGTTTGAACGCCAGTGCCTGCTACGGGCGGGAGATTTTTGCCAAGATGAAGGTCAAACCCCTAGAGCTCTTGGCTTTTATATACAAATTCAAGATTATGAGCGGATGCTCTCGCTTGACCTTTCCGAAATGAATTTGGAAATTATTAATGGTGTACCCTTTACCGATTTAGCTCTTGATATTGCCCAAAATTGCCCGGCAGAAATCAAAAAGAAATATATCCTTAACATGCTCCGCATTGCCTGGGCCTTGTTTATGGCCGGGATGAATGAGCAGTTTGAGATACTGATGGAAGAACTGCACACCATGCCGGAACTGCTGGAGAATTCAAATTTGCTAAGGGAATGGCTCTTGTTATCTTCATATAGAAGTTTCCCTTGCCTGGCTGAGATGACTGCCATAATCATACAGGCTACCCCGCTTTTTAAAAACCAATGCTCCCAGGTAATTTTCCCTACCGCGCTCTGGTGCTTCGGCAATTATTCCCCGTTAACCGAGTTCTATACTACACCTGGTGAGGCCGATTGTGAGGCTAATGCACTGGAGGAATACATCTCCATCTATTCGCGTCTTACAAATGGTCACGGCAGTGGAGCTGATGTGCTGTTTCGCGCGGAACTGGCCTATCAACGGGGAAACTTGAGCGACGCGGAGATACTTGCCTACAAAGCAGCGTTTCTGGCCGAAAGCAAGCAGCAAAGTGTGGTCCTATTGGGCGCTGCCATACTACTGGCCCACGTTGCACTGCATAAAGCGGATACAGCCGGCTGGGAGCGTGCCCTCGCCTCAATGGAACGTGCCGCCTCCTTCGATCGGCAGGATACGTCCGTCATTCGATCGCTCCTGGATATTATTCGAGGCGTTCTTCTAAACGAGTTTCAGGATCATATGAGTATCGCTGATTGGCTGCAAAATGCAGATTTTGCGGAGCGTCGCCTGTCGCCCGCTATGACCCAAATTGGGTTGTTCGTACACCTGCGTTTTCTTATGCATCAAGGTGAGTTTGCCCGAGTTATAGGTACGTTACAGGCCGTACGGCCAGAAGATGGACTATTAAGCCCCTATGGGGATCTCTTTGCTTGTTTCCTTATGGCCATCAGCCATATGGCGTTGAGCAACCATGCCCAGGCCGCTGCGTTTATTGAAGACGCTGCCCAAAAGGCCCTTCCCGATGGCTTGGTGTCTCCCTTTGCCTCGTATTCACAACTGCTGGGGAACCTGGTTGATGAGGTCATTGCGCGTGATTATCCCACCCTTTTAGAGAAGTTTAAAACCGTCAGGACGCGCTTTTCGCAAGGTTGGTTCACGTTGCGTGAAGCCTTTTTTTCAGGCGACCTGCCTCCTGACTTAACAGAACGAGAATATGAGGTAGCCAAGCTGGCAGCCGCAGGACTGCGCAACAGCGAAATCGCGGAAAAGCTGGTGATAGCAGAAAGTACAGTACGCGCACATATGCGAGCAATATTTCAAAAGCTGCAAATCGACCGCCGCACCCGCCTGGCGGAAAAACTGAAATAAATTTTTAAAAAAATAGTCCATTAAGATCGTCCATTCGGACGATGCGTAAAACAAAATCCCATTCTATAGTTAATTTGTAGGATGGGATTTTTCTATTTGCTACAAAAGAGGAGGCATGTGCGTGAATTATATCAAAACCGTGCTGCCCATGAAGGACTACCGGCTTTTTATGGAAATGGAGAGTGGCAGTACAGTGACGGTAGACCTCTCCGGCAAGCTGCACACCATAAAATACGGCGAGCTTGCCGATGAAGCATTCTTTAAAACCGCAGCCACCGATGGCGATTATGTCATCTGGGGCGGCGGGCGTCTGCGCCTGACGGTTAATGAACTGATGGAGGTGGTTTTATTGGGATGATTGAGGGGTGAATTAAGTTGCAGTGAAGTTACCCTGATTACACAACCGAGTAAAAAACAAAGGAGAGGAAGCGAGAATGACTGGTAATAAACTCAATGGGATTACCCACTTTTTAAAAGGAAAGAGAAGTTTTTGTGCCCTCCTGCTGGCCATGATATTTCTGTTTACTACTTCCATAGCAGCTTATGCAGTAGAGACTCCCACCGCTGACCCGCCAGCGGGAACTTATGGTGGAACGCAAAATGTTAAGTTGAAAACAGTGGCAGCATCGGTTTATTATACGACTGATGGTACTGTTCCAACAACTGCCAGTACCCTGTATACCAATCCAATAGCAGTAGCATCTAACAGGACCATTAAAGCTTTTGCGACGGATGGTACAGTTAGCAGCGCGGTATACACATTTGAATATATAATTTTTGATGGCGGCAGCGGAACGGAGGAAGATCCCTATCTTGTAGCAACAGCCGAGCAACTTAACAATGTGAGATATCACCTTGGTAAGCATTTTAAACAGACTGCAGATATCAACCTGAATGTTGCACCTTATAATGAGGGCGAGGGTTGGGAGCCTATCGGCAATGATTGGTATCAATTTACCGGTACATTCGATGGCAATGGCAAAATTATTAGCAAACTTACTATAAAGAGTACTGGGAGTTACGTAGGTTTGTTTGGTTTTGCCGACGGTTCCCATATCAAGAATGTGAAGTTGGAGGATGTAAATGTAACTGGTGATTATCAAGTCGGTGGTCTGGTGGGAGACAATAAAGATGGAGAGATCACCAACTCCTACGCTACCGGCGCTGTAACAGGTATCGGAGATGACGAGGTTGACGTGGTTGATGTCGGCGGACTGGTAGGATACAACGAGGGTGTAATTACCAACTCCTACGCTACCGGCGCTGTAACAGGTACCGGAGGTGACGAGGTTTATGTCGGCGGACTGGTGGGATACAATGATGGTGCAATCACCAACTCCTACGCTACCGGCGCTGTAACAGGTATCGGAGATGACGTGGTTGGTGCCGGCGGCTTGGTGGGGATAAATGACCAGGGTGCTATCACTGCTAGTTTTTGGGATACAGAGACATCAGGGATGAAATCATCTGCCGGTGAAGAAGGCAAAACCACAGCGGAGATGAAAAAACAGGAAACTTATGAAGGTTGGGATTTCAATGCTATTTGGAGTATTAATGGCATCAGAAACAACGGTTATCCGTTCTTGAAAGCTAATACACCTAATGAACCGGACGTTGATGCGGTTTATGCCGATAGGGATGCTCTTACCTGGGACAGTATTAAAGGGGAAAACGGCGCACCAGATAATGTTACTACTAATCTGACCAACCCATTGCCGACCACAGGAACCAATGGTACGGCCATTAGTTGGAGGGCAGATCCTGCCAATTGGATTAACACAACCACCGGAGAAGTTACCCGACCAACATCAACGCAAGGTGACCAAACGGTTAGCTTGACAGCTACCATCAGTAAAGGTGCTATCAGCTACACCAAGAGCTTCACCCTTACTATAACTGTACGTTCCAGCAGCAGCGGCACCAGCAGCGGCAGCAGCAGTACTACTCCTTCCGGAACACAGGTAACCTCCTCAGGCCGGACCGCAAGTCACAACGGGGTAAACCTTACCTTCCCTGCCGGAGCGGTGGAAAGTGATATCCAAGTACAGGTGAAAGAAACAGCTCTGACCACAGGGATGACCCTGCCGGATAATAGTCAGTTACTTAGCCACATTATGGATATTGTAAAAGACAAATCCGGCAACTTCCTGAAACCGGTTACTATTACCATATCCTTTGATAACTCCGAGCTTGACCCGGATGAATATGACATCGCCATTTACTACTATGACGAAGATACTGGTAAATGGATTGCTTTGGACAACATCAGGCTAAACTTTAATAGCGGCAACATCAGCGGCGATACTACTCATTTTACTAAATTTGCGGTAATAGCTACTCCCAAAACCGTTAAGGAAGAAAAACCAGTTAAACCTGTAACTCCCCAACCGACCGT
>DUMX01000110.1 GCA_012839665.1 Gelria sp. | reverse complement strand
TGCGGGAACAACCATGTCATAATCTACCAGTTTTAAACATTGGGCTGGTGGGCGAAATATATACCATACTGGAACCGAAAACTGGTAGATTATGACATGGTTGTTCCCGCATCTTTTTTAAACACATATTGGTAAAATCATTAACTTCCTCACGTGTTTCAGCCCGGTCGATATTTTCGATACCATTGTCGAAAATTTTTTCGACTTCGTCTTTATCAATAGCCCGGGGTAAATAATGTTCTAATTGCCTTTCTAATTCCTCCACCGCATTAAGCTTACACCAGGCAAACTTTATCGCTTTCCAGGCTTCCCACAGACTTACATTTTCCCCCAGAGCTTTCACCTGCTTAAGTAATTCCGATAACCGTGAGTCAGGAGCTTCCAGGATAATCATGCGGAAATCATAACCCAGATTTTTTAAAATATCTCTTTCCACCTGCGCATAATAACCAAAACGACATGGTCCCCAACCCCCAGCCATAACTATAGTATCAGCCCCGGCTTCTATAGCTTCGATAAAATTCCCCATATTTACCTTTAGGGGTAAACAAGCAAATTCGGGAGAATACTTTACCCCCAATTCCATAGTCCTTTTGGTTACCGGTGGAGGAGGGACTACATCTAATTTCAAACCTTTTAACAGTGCTTTTATAGGAATATAAGCATTACCCATATGCGGGAAGGTCACCTTCACTACGCATCCTCCTTCTACGCAACATGTCACAAAAGGCCTCCAGTCTGGTAACTAGTCCGCCTTCGCCGCTATGTTCATCTATGGTTAACATCATAAATGATTTATTTTCAATTTTATTTTCAATAATTTCCCCAATCAAAGAATCAGGGCCACAGCCAAAACAGGCTAA
This sequence comes from Gelria sp., assembly GCA_012839665.1. Classification (GTDB taxonomy): domain Bacteria; phylum Bacillota; class Syntrophomonadia; order Syntrophomonadales; family Syntrophomonadaceae; genus UBA4844. The sequence goes on along the minus strand of DUMX01000110.1, from coordinate 1,390 downwards.
ATATATTATTCCATCTATATCTGCCCGTTTATCCATATAAAGAGCACTACCTACCATTTTGCGTCCCAGAGTCCAAAATACCCGTTTCGGAACTGTAGCTGCCTCTCTTTCTATACAGCCTGTATCCAGAGCTTCCGGAAGAAAAACGTTACATCCCATTTTCCTCAACCGCTCCACCAGGTTCATGCTTATATAGCGGTCATAAAGGGAATAGCCATGGCCCAGTACGCCAATGTTCAGATCGCCGCCGGCCGGATTATTAACCTGCTGCCCTTCCCACAGGGATATGGCTTCGGCCATAGTATATCCTTCCCGGGCTAACAAACGGCAGAAACGGTTTTCCTGGCAGGCCCGGCCATAAGCCTGTTTAATTTTGTTTTTATCCTTAGTAAATAAGGATCCAACCTTCATGATATCCCGTTTCAGAGAACGGTCGCTTTTGCTCACATCTATAGTAATATCTATTAACGGAGGCAGATTATCGAAAGCAGCTCTTATCATATCAGGAACTCCCATAAACTTAGGGCATATATAACTTTTAGGTTCTACGCTTACCAAACGCGGAATAAATAAATAATCCAAATACTCTTCACATAATTCCTGAACATGTCCAAAATACACCTTTATCGGCAGGCAAGTTTCATCTACTGCCAGTTTTATACCCTGGTCCAGGGTGAGACGATTACTTTCCGAAGATGATATTACATGGGCACCTAAATCAGTAAAAAAAGTCTTCCATAAAGGATAATAATAATAATAAAAAAGGCCATGTGGTATCCCCACTCGTTTCATTAATTTGTCCTCCTTTCCCGGCTATGGTCCGAATTTGGGCCTGCCTTGATTACGCCTAACGGAGCACTTACCTAACTGTCCCCTTACGCACTCACTCCTCACGCCTTACCCCTCACTCTTTATTATTCTATTCTTTCGGATTAAATATAACTGCAGCCACATAGCCGAAGATTATAGCAGCAGCTATTCCTGCAGCAGCAGCCTCTACACCACCGCTAAAAGCTCCCAAAAGCCCTATTTGCTCCACCGCTTTTAATGTTCCCTGGGTCAGCAAATGGCCAAAGCCCGAAAGAGGAATAGTGGCACCTGCCCCACCAATATCAACCAGCGGCTGATATAAGCCTAATCCGCTTAGTATGGCACCAGTAGTGATAAAAACCACCAAGACATGCCCCGGGGTTACATTTGGTTTAGTCAGGTCAATAAGTAATTGCCCAATCAGGCAAAGGCTACCCCCAATTAAAAATGCCATTAGCAGCGACATATACTCACCTCCGAATTATAAACGTGAACCTCGTACCCATAGAGTACACCCAACTACCTATGAAAATGGCTGCAACCGGTATTACGAACAACATGACGGAACGGCACAGGGGCC
>DUMX01000109.1 GCA_012839665.1 Gelria sp. | reverse complement strand
TAGTCTAGTCAATGTTATAGTACGTAGTTTCACCATTCCTTTTGGTGGTCATTTTATTATATTGTTAGTTGCATTATATATTATGATTATGATGGGTTGGAGGTTAGGCCTTTTTAGAGCGTTAATCCCCATTATTATCGGTATGTTGGTTTTGATTCTAAGTGAATCTTTATGCGTTTCCATTGTTATTAGGATATCCAGTCTTACTATATCGGATATAATGCAAGAATTTATTTTTTGGACATTTATTCCCCAGATTATGCTAGTATTAGCAGTAATTAAGATTGTTGATCGGTTTAATCTCCATATTTTTGATTTTAATGATTATAACTTTAACGATTCTTCTAATACTACCGGGTATAATTCAGTTACTATGCTTACTGGATTAGCTCTTTTACTATTAATTCTACAAATGGTACTAAATTTGAGCATAGTCTACGCCTATCCCGCCCACCTCTTTAAAAGTATTTCCCTGGAAGATACCGGAGTATTAAGCACCATATTAATGATAACCATTTTTGTAACTATGGTATTAATAATTAATCAACTATTGGTACTGTCAGGCAAAGAAAATGAATACCTGGTGCAATTGGCCTATCTAAGTACCGTGGATGAATTATTTACCGCCATAAAGGCTGAAGGGCATGACCGAATTAACCACCTGCAAACACTATATGGGTTTATACAGCTGGGTAACCTGAATGAAACTCGGAAATACCTGGAAGAATTAATGGGTGACATTGTTATATCACAACAGCATGCGGTACAGGGAAACCCTGGTTTATCCGCTCTATTCTATATTAAGGCAGGGATTGCGACTAGCAAGGGAATCGAATTAAGTTTTGAAATTAAGAGTGATGTATCCCATATTGCTGTACCTTCATACGAGTTAAATCGCATTATAGGTAATCTTATTAATAATGCCTTTGATGCAGTTGCAGATTTAGAAAAGCGAAATCAATGGGTTAATGTTAATATTCATGAACAGGATGGCAATTATGTGTTTAAGGTATCCAACTGCGGTAATATTGACCCGCAAACCCAAAATATATTCTCGCGTGGTTATACTACCAAACAGAGTAGCCATAGTGGCATGGGATTATATATTATTACAAAACTTGTTCAAAAATATGGGGGGAAAATAATATTGGAGAACAAAGAAAATATGGTAGAGTTTACGGTTACTTTGCCAAAAGCTAAACTGGGGAGGGAGATAGATGCATTACCTGGCTCAAAAGATAGCCCGAAGACTGACGGCAAATTCAAAGCAAGTGGTTGATGAAGATGTTGTTCGCTATGGAGCAGAGGTAATACTAGGAGCAGCTTTACAAATAATCGTCTTCTTGCTGGTAGCATATTTATGCGGTTTATTTCTAGAAATATTGGGAATACTGGCTGCTTCCGCCATACTACGGCGTTATTCCGGTGGAGTCCACTGTAGTACTTACTATGGCTGTACCTTTTCAGGTCTGCTTACCTATCTATTATTAGCCTATCTCCTACGTTATTTTAGCGGTGAATTCTCTATTCTATATTTTACCGTTACTGCGATTTTCTGCTATAGCCTGGTTTACTGGTTTGCACCGGTGGATAACCCTTCTAACAGGATAAATGACACCGTAAAAAGAAAGCGGTTAAAGTATAAAAGTTGTATGGTTTTAACTTCCATATTGCTTCTCTCATTTGTATTATATGGTTTTGGCTACTACTTGTATGCATTTTCCCTATTGCTCGGATTGCTCTGGCAATCGCTTACTTTGACACCAGGAGGCGAGCTGTACATAGCCGCCTGGGATAGATTCCTACAGGGAATCGAAAAATTAATAGAGAGGAGGAAACATGATGCTCCATCAGCTTAAGACCTTCATGTCAACTTCACTCGCTGTATTCTTTGCCTTCATTGCAGCAAGCAATTTCCAGGTTTGTTGTCCCTTTTTCTATTATCAACCTGAGCTTCCAGACAAGAAGTAATTTTAATTGGTAACTTACGGCAGGCTTTAAAGCCTGCCGTTTTTTTACGTATATTGAATAGTTTAATCAGCAAAATGGCATTATAAAG
>DUMX01000108.1 GCA_012839665.1 Gelria sp. | reverse complement strand
TTAACATTATAGCCCAACGTTTTTTTGACAAATTAAAACCTCCAAAAATAGCTATATAAAATTACTATTCGCTCACGATAAGATTGAATCCTCCGTGCTCGGGGCAAACAAAACAATGAGAGCAAAAAAGCAAGGGGGGCAAGAGTAGGGGTTAGTGGGTATGAAAGTTTTTCCACCAGGTGACGTAATTAAAATTAAAACCATATGGGGAGGATTTTTATGCGGGTTGGAAGTAATAAGCGCTGGGTTATATCAGGCCTACTGCTGTTAGTTATGATGTTTGGAATATGTGGTGTAGTTTATGCGATTAATAGCCAGGCTGAAAAGCCCGAGGTTCCTAAAACTGTAAGCAAGGTGCCGGAGCTTCCGGTAGTAGGTACGATGGAAAAATTAGAGGAATTGCTATCCCAATCTGCTACCCTGCAGCAACCGGGAATATATAGTGGACGTAATATGGCGATGGAGAAGAGTATGGCAGGTGGTACCTCTGATAAGCAGACAGTAGCACCTACTTCTGCTCCTACCGCCAATGCCAAAGCCGACTATTCCGATACTAATGTCCAGGTTCAGGGTGTGGATGAAGCGGATATAGTAAAGACTGACGGCAGTTATATTTATACGCTGAAAAACAAACAGCTCAGCATCGTAAAAGCGGTGCCAGCAGATGAAATGAAGCTGGTTTCGAAACTAAGTTTTGACAATAATTTTAACCCCCGAGACCTATATGTAGACGCTAAACACCTGATTGTAATTGGGGACTCCTATAAAAATAGCCCCCAACCAATTATTCAGGAAAAAAAGATGATATATCCAGGTCCACCCCACTACAACCCTCAGACCTGTAAAGCTATAATTTACAATACTACAGATAAAAGCAAGATAACTGTAAGCCGGGAAATCGAGCTGGAAGGCAACTGCCTGTCATCCCGTAAAATCGGCTCCAGTTTATATCTGGTAACCAATAACGGTATACCCTACTATCGCCCGGGTGACCCGATAATACTTCCTTCTATTCGCGACTCTGCTACCGGTAAGGAGTTCCAATCTATATCCTGTGATAAAATTCATTATTTTCCCGATTGTATCTACCGCTCCTATGTTATTGTAGCGGCAGTTAATACCGATAATTTAGACCAAAAGATAGATATTAAAACTTACCTGGGTAACGGGGATAATATTTATGCTTCCACCAATAATTTGTATATAGCTCTAACTTCCTATCCACAACGGATACAGCCTTTGCTGGAAGACAGTGCATTCCCAGGGACCCGTCCTGAAGTCAAAACTGAAATATACCGTTTTGCCCTACAGGGAGCCAGCACTAAATACACGGGGCGGGGTACGGTTCCCGGTAACACATTAAACCAGTTTTCCATGGATGAACATAAGGGTTATTTTCGTATAGCTACCACCACCGGTGAAGTATGGAGCCGGGGCCAGGATATCTCTAAAAACCACATATGTATTCTTGATAGCGAGCTTAAACTGACTGGTAAAATAGAAGACATTGCCCCCGGAGAAAAGATATATTCCACTCGCTTTATGGGTGACCGGGCCTATATGGTAACCTTTAGAAACATAGACCCTTTCTTTGTTATTGATTTAAAAGACCCGCAAAAACCGCAGATACTGGGTAAATTGAAGATACCTGGATATAGTGATTATCTGCACCCTTATGATGAAAATCATATTATTGGCTTTGGTAAAGATACGGTAGAAACGAAAGGCTGGAATGGCGAACCGCAAGCGTTCTACCAGGGACTAAAGATAGCCATATTTGATGTTACCAATGTCAGCCAACCCGTAGAAATGTCAAAGGTGGTTATCGGCGACCGCGGAACTGATTCCGAAGTTCTTAATAATCACAAAGCATTGCTATTTTCCAAAGAGAAAAACTTGATGGCCTTCCCGGTAACCTTGATGGAAAAAGCACCAGAAGTAAAAAATACCCCTCATGCCTATGGGTCCTTCAGTTTCCAGGGAGCCTATATCTATAATATTGATTTGAAAAATGGCCTGCAGTACAAAGGCCGCATAAGCCACCTGGAACCAACGGATTACCAAAAAGCAGGCGATTGTTGGTATGATAGCGATAATAATGTTAAACGGATACTATATATAGGAGATGTGCTTTACACCATTTCCCCGGGCAAAATTAAAGCCCAGTCACTAGTGAATTTAAAACCTATTTCCAGCCTGGAACTGTAAATACGAAATAGATCTGGAAATGTACCCACAAGGATGCGGATACCCCTACGGTCGCTATTAGGGAAACAGATAACGCAGATACGACCCGTCAGGGTGAAGCTTAAAGTAATCCCGGAATATATTATCCTATCTTAGTCCGGACAGTCAGGACCAAGGCGATATTACTGTGATAGTACTGAAAACTGCACAACATAGGGCATACTATTAATATTCCCGATACCTCTTCCTGGCTTTTGATTTAAATCAACTTACCTGACTGAGGAGATGGGCATGGAAATAGCTTTAATTAAGACAAGCCTTAGTATTTTGAAGATATTAGGGGCACTGGGACTGGTTTTTCTTAACGCCCTTTTTGTAGCTGCCGAGTTTGCATTTGTCAGAGTTCGTCCCACCCGCCTTACCCAGCTTATAGCCGGGGGTAATCATAAAGCTAAAGCGGCTAGCCAATGTGTTAGTCAACTGGACGAATATCTTTCGGTCAGTCAGTTGGGCATCACCCTGTCTAGTTTAGGTCTGGGTTGGCTGGGAGAACCGGCGGTAGCATCATTGCTAAAACCTGTATTGACCAGATGGGGACTAGGTTCAGCAACTCTGGTTACATCTATTTCTTTTATAGTTGCCTTCTCCTTAATTACTTTTGTGCATGTTGTTTTTGGCGAACTGGCACCCAAATCTCTAGCCATTCAAAAAGCTGAAAACATTGCCCTCTGGTTAGCCCGGCCGATGCAATTTTTTTATCGTATATTTTACCCGGCAGTAGTACTCCTTAATGGTACTGCCATCTGGTTTATCACCCGTCTAGGTTTTGAGCCCCCCGACGATAATGCAGTGGCACATAGCGAAGAGGAACTACGTATCCTGATTGGTGAAAGTTATAAGAGTGGACAAATAAATGCCACCGAGCAAGAGCTGTTAGATAATGTTTTCCGATTTGAAGAAAAAGTAGCTGAAGAAATAATGGTCCCCAGACCAGATGTGGTTTTTTTGGATACCGGGCTGGAGTTAAAAATTAATATGGAAATAGCCCGTAGTTCAGGCCATACTCGTTTCCCCCTGATAGCTGGCAACCCGGATGAGGTTATCGGCGTAATAAATACTAAAGATTTAATGTATCACCGGGATAAAATAGAAAACCTGGCTGCGATTAAACGAGAAGCACTGTTTATACCGGAAAATTTGCCTCTGGAAAAATTGTTAGCCGAGTTTAAAAAACGGAGACAGCATCTGGTAATAGTAATAGATGAATATGGAGGTACCGCAGGTATTGTTACCCTGGAGGATGTACTGGAAGAGCTGGTGGGTGACATCCAAGATGAATATGACCATGAAGAACCAGAATACATGGTAGAGGAAAATGGCAGTATATTGGCCAGTGGCCGCATGTTTATAGGCGATGCTGCCGATAAATTTAAGTTGCCATTGGATGAGGACCAGTATAATACCCTGGCCGGCTATATGCTGGGCAAACTGGGTAAAAGCCCCCAAGAGGGCGATGAGATAACCGAAGGCCTTATCAATTTAAAAATCGTAAGGATGGATGGTATGCGTATTGACCTGATTCGCCTGCGTAAAATAAATAAGGGGGATAATCCCCCCTCCAGTTGATTTATTTACCATTAACCCCCCATGAGCGCGGGACACGCAACCACCGATGAAAATAGTTGCACCGGTATTACGACAACATGCCGGAACGGCACAGGGGCCGTTCCCTACACTTCCCACCGGAGGCTGCCGTGTACCCGTCTAGGCTAAAGCCTCCGCTATCCTTTAAAAATATAAT
>DUMX01000107.1 GCA_012839665.1 Gelria sp. | reverse complement strand
GGGTTAATACGTAAATGGGCGCTGATTTAGAGTGAGGGCTTGAGGGGTCAGTTAAGTAATTTCTCATTCTTAATAGGAAGGTGGTTTTTAATGAGTGCTGATACCATCGCTTTAATCGTCACTATCGTTGTTATTTTGGTGGGTATTGCCGGAACTGTAATACCATTTATTCCAGGTATTCCGCTTATTTTTATCAGCATTGCTGCCTATGGCTGGTACGAGGGTTTTCAAGTTATTAATAGTAAATTTGTGGTAGTTATGGCGGCTCTTACTATACTTTCTTTATTAGTTGATTATTTGTCAACTGCTCTGGGTGCCAGTTATTTTGGTTCCAGTAAATATGGAGTCTGGGGTGCGATTATTGGAACCTTCGTAGGGTTGGTAACATTTCCGCCGATAGGAATATTTCTGGGTCCCTGGCTGGGAGCCTGTATTGGTGAATTTATTGCTGGCCAGGAATTTAATAAAGCTATGAGAAGTGGGCTAGGTACTGTGGTGGGGTTATTTTCTGGTATAGTTTTTAATCTGGCTTTATCCCTGGTAATGCTGGCGGCGTTCTTGATTAAGGTATTTTAAAGAAAATAGAATTTTTTTAACACTGAAATTATCTGAAAATTATAATTGAATAAGGGGTAGCCCCGAAGGAGAGGTTTTATGATGGATAAAAAATCGATTATGCAGCAGGTAACAGAAGAGAATGTCAGATTTATCAGGTTACAGTTTACTGATATCCTGGGTGTGATGAAGAGTATCTCTATAACCAGTGACCAACTGGAAAAGGCTTTGGATGGGGAATTAATGTTTGACGGTTCTTCTATTGAAGGTTTTGTGCGTATTGAGGAATCGGACATGTATCTTAAACCTGATTTTAATACGTTTTTAATACTTCCCTGGGGCAGCTTTAATTCCAAAGGAAAAACGGCCCGGTTAATATGTGATGTCTATGATTCTGATAATAAACCTTTTATCGGTTCACCCCGTTATGTCTTGCAGAAGGTATTAAAAGAAGCTGCCCAGATGGGTTTGTCCATGTTTGTAGGACCTGAGCCCGAGTTTTTCCTTTTCCACCTGGATGAAAACGGTCAACCTACTTTGGAGACTCATGATAAAGCCAGTTATTTTGATTTGCCCCCGGTAGATAAGGGAGAAGACGCTCGGCGTGACATGGTAGAGACTCTTCAGAGTATAGGTTTTGAAATTGAGGCTGCTCATCACGAGGTTGCTCCTGGACAGCATGAAATCGACTTCAAATATCAAGATGCCCTGACTACTGCCGATAATATCGTTACTTTCCGCATAGTGGTACGGGCAGTAGCACAGAAACATGGACTTCATGCTACCTTTATGCCTAAACCTATATACGGCATTGCTGGTTCTGGGATGCATCTGCATGTGTCCCTTTTTAAGGATTCTGAAAATGTATTTTATGACCCTTCAAGTGCAGATGGCCTCAGTCAGATGTGTAAGCAGTTTATAGCCGGGGTATTAAAACACGCCCGGGCGATTTCGGCAATTACTAACCCAACGGTTAATTCCTATAAGCGCCTGGTACCAGGTTATGAAGCTCCGGTGTATATTGCCTGGTCATATCGCAACCGTAGTCCTCTGATTCGTATTCCCGCTCGCCGTGGTACAGGCAGTCGTATAGAGATACGTAATCCGGATCCTAGCTGTAACCCTTATCTGGGTTTGGCAGTTATTCTTAAAGCGGGCCTGGATGGCATTAAAAATGGCCTGGAAGTACCGCCGGCAGTAGAACAAAATATATACGAAATGGATCTGGCTACCCGTAAGCTAAATAATATTTTATCATTACCAGAAAACCTCTATGAGGCTATCCATGAGCTAGAAAAAAGTACAGTTATCCAGGAGGCCTTGGGAGAACATATTTATTCTCGTTTTGTACTGGCTAAAATTAAGGAATGGGAGAGTTATAGCTCCCGGGTTTATGACTGGGAGATTGAAGAGTACCTGGAGAAGTTCTAATACTATCCCAGCGTTAATAAAAACCAATAGTCCCGTCAGTTACATGCGGCGCAACAAACCGGAAACCTTACCAGCTATTTCTACGGTATCAACTTTAATAGGCTGCATGGCACTGTTTTCGGGTCTTAATTCTATGTAACCATCCTGACGATAGAATCTTTTTACGGTTGCTTCATTTTCTATTATTGCTACTATTATTTCGCCATTGGCAGCATCAGACTGCTGTCTGACAATTAGAAAGTCACCATCAATTATACCAGCCTCAATCATACTATCTCCTTTTACTTTAAGGATATAGTGGGTACCTGTACCAACAAAATCAATTGGTATGGGCAGGTAGCTTTCAATGTTTTGTTCAGCCAGTATCGGAGTTCCAGCAGAAATATTGCCAACTACAGGGAGAGCCAGAGTTTTACTGACAATTTCCTGTTCATTATCTATCATATCTACCGGAATGATTGCCCGTGGTTTAGTGGGATTCCTTTTTATAAGGCCTTTCTCCTCCAGTTGAATAAGATGAGCATGGACCGTAGAGCTGGATTTAAGTCCTACTATTTCGCCTATCTCTCGTACTGATGGGGGATAACCGTCACGCTGAATTTTATCTTTGATACAATCTAATATGGCCTGTTGCCTTGCGCTTATTTTAGGGTTCATTTCCATACCTCCATAAGATATTTTTATTCTTGTTTGGTTACCAAAGCATTAGCTTTGACCAGATTATACCATAGTTTACAAATAAAAAACATACGTTCGCTAAAAAATTTTAAAAAATACTTTGAAATTTCTGGTTACGACCCATAGTTAGACAAAGGGGAGATATGAGAGGTGAAACCATATTAGCACCAAAGTTGCTGATAAATGGTAAGGATAGACATGTTATGCTAACCATAAATATATTTGTGGAGGTTATAGTAATGAATGAAAAACTTTCAAATCCAGTGGAATTTAATCTGGTTTTGCTGGTTTGTTTTTAGGAGTAGGATGCCAGAAGCAGTTCGGCCCTACATTTTCCAGGCTGGCCAAAATGTGGCGGCGTGCTCCCGGATGCATGGCTTCCATTTGGTCAAGGATTTTCGCTACTTCATGTCTTTTAGTTAATTTGTCAGCAGGACACCGGTTTTTCACGACTTTCAGGCCCATAAACTCCACAAACAGACGGATGTCTCGTTCTTCTACATAAATAAGGGGTCTAATCATAGTTATATCCATTCGGCTTAAATAGGTGGAAGGCTTAAATACATGGAAACGGCTTTCATATAATATGGATAGGAAAAGGGTGTGTACTACATCGTCCAGGTGATGCCCCAAGGCAACCTTGTTACATTCATGTCTTTTGGCAACTCGGTTCATAGCTCCTCGGCGCAAGTTGGAACAAAGGGAACAGGGATTATGTTCTCTGCGGATATCGAATACTATTCGGGCAATATTAGTTTTCTCTACTATCAGTTCTTTGCCCAGAGATTTACAAAAATCTTGTAAGGAATCAATTTCGTTTTCCCATCCCAGGTCTATATATATGGGCACTATTTCAAATAGTAGCGGTGTGTGCTTCTGCAGTAAATCCAGAAAGTAGAGCAGGGTAAAACTATCTTTACCTCCAGAAAGTCCAACTGCTACCCGGTCACCATTTTCAATCAAGTGATAATTTAAATTGGCATCCCGGACTTTTCTAAATATTGCTTTTATCTGGCGGTTACTCATCAATATCCCTCAATATTTGAATTAAGAATTAAATACACCCTACACCCTACGGGTACCACTGATACGAACTCCGTTCATAATTTACAATAGTATTCCCCGGCACAGCAGCAACAAATTACCACTATTTTGGGCAATACCCTTATCTGCTATACCCGCATCTTATTTCCTTTATTTCACTGGCAGGGTTTTGGGGTAGCTTTGACTAACCAGTTCCACCGGATGAACCACTTCACATTTAAAATTATGGCGGCTAACACCGTGGCGCAACTGTAAGCTACAACTGGGGCAGCAGGTGGCAATTTTATCGGCGCCAGTAACCATAACATTATCCATTTTACGATCTAGTATTTTCATGGACAGGTCATAATGAGTTAGGCTGTAAGTTCCTGACCCACCACAACAGCGATTAGCATCTTTCATCTCAACATAATCAATCCCAGGAATACGTTTTAGCAATTCACGGGGTTGCTCTTTTATACCCTGGGCATTAGCCAGGTGACAGGGGTCATGATAGGTGACCCGGGTCTGTTCTTTATCCTTGCTCTTGTTTGCCGGTACTTCAATATCAATAATTTCAACCAGGAAGCGATTTAAATCTATAACCTTTTCAGAAAAATTATAGGCTTCATCCTCTATTTTTAATCCACCCAGCAAAAATTCCATGTTCTTGCGGGAAAGAGCCGAAGTGCAGGAGGCGCAATCACTGACAATATAATCTAAATTATAGGAGTTAAATATTTTAATATTATGAACAGCTAATAAACGTGCGGTGCCCATCTTACCATTGGCTATATGTGGTAGGCCGCAGCATTTCATATCTTGTGGTATCAGCACATCACAACCATTACGAGTAAGCACATCAACAGTAGCCAGTGCTACATCAGGATTAAACATATCAGTCCCGCATCCCAGGAAATAACCTACGGTATACTTCTTCTCCCCCCGAGCCCGATTAATTTTTCGCAACCGACTTCGTGCCGGGCGGGCGGGAATATTTTCCATTATTTTTTCTGCCCGGGGTAAATCGCCAGGCAAAATACGGGTTAAACCAGTATTACGAGCAAAGGATTGAAGACCTAACTTTTGCAATCCACTCATAATTTTGGTTGAAGTTCTTAATAAAGCAGGTCTGGTCCACATAGTATCAAAAATCAATTCCTTACCTATGCTGGGGTTTTCCTCATATATATATGACCTGGCAGCAGCATTAAGTTCATGTACATTGATACCTGAAGGACAGTTGACACTACAAGTTTCACAAAGCAGGCAATTGGCTAATCTGTCATACACCTCTTGCCGGGGGGATACCTGTCCATCCCGTAACATTTGAACCATAAAGACATGGCCACGGGGTGCAGCAGTTTCATTTCTGATTTCATCAAATACGGGACAAACACTACGACATTTACCACAGCGTACACATTTCATGATCTGTTCTTGAACCGGAGGTAACTTCCTGAACTCCATAGCACCCCCTCCTTTCCAATTCCAAAAGCCTTATTTAATGGTATTGATATATTAGCGCTACATTCTCGTGCCCTATGGATACGATAATCTGTGTCTATCTCCGTATTAACCCCCCCATGGCCCGAGGCCATACCCTGAAGGGCACACGGCAACCACCCATGAAAATGGCTGTATTGATATTACGAATGGGGGAAACTTCGTTTCCCACCGAAGGCTAAAGCCTCCGCTACCGGTAGTTGGTCGGTTGTCTAGCTATTTCGTCTTTACCTTGCGATTCGTAGCGGAGGCTTCACCCTAGACGGGTACACGGCAGCCTTCGCTATCCTTAAAAAATATAATAAAATTCAGTGTTCTTCAGTGTCAAAAATTATTTATTAAAAATCCGCGTAAATCCTTACTATTCCGCGTTTTCCGCG
>DUMX01000106.1 GCA_012839665.1 Gelria sp. | reverse complement strand
GCCCATGATGAAGCCCGATATTTACTGGAGCTGATTAATCTGGGGGTAGAACATTTTGTCCTCAAACCTCTGGACTTGAGTCTTTTTTTAACTGTAATCGAAGACGGCTGATACGGGCCAGTTTTACGGCTTTATCGATTACAGTTAAAAAAAGACTCAAGTCCAGAGGTTTGAGGACAAAATGTTCTACCCCCAGATTAATCAGCTCCAGTAAATATCGGGCTTCATCATGGGCGGATATTACAATGATAATTTGCCGGGGATTTTCCTTTTTAATTTCACGGACCATATTAACACCGTTCATAAACGGCATATTAATGTCCGTAATAATAAGATCATAGCTGCTTTTTCTGAAAACCTTCAGGCCTTCGAATCCATTTTCAGCAGTATGTACAACCGTAAAGAAACTCTCCAGTAACCTGGCTGTATTCTGGCGCAGTTCCTGATCATCTTCTACATATAATACGCTTATACCTTGGGCAGCTTCTCTTAATTCTTTGGGGTCAATCATAGTAGTTGCTTTTAATCAAGCGGAAGCTTGATGGTGAAGCAGGCTCCCTCCTCTGTATTACGGGCTAATAGTTGTCCCCGACAGTGTTCCTGGACAATTGTTCTGGAGATATACAATCCCAGTCCCGTACCTATTCCCGATGTTTTGGTAGAAAAATAGGGATCAAAAACCTTATTTATTATCTCATCCGGTATTCCACCAGCATTATCGTAAACTTCAACTTCAAGGTAGTCATCAGTCTCAAAACCACGGATGGTAATCTGGGGTTTTATTACTTTGTTGTCTACAAAAGCATCGGAGGCATTTTTAATAAGGTTAAGAAGTACCTGCATCAACTCATTAGGGTAAGTTAGAATCGGAGTGGAAAAGGAATAATCTTTGATTAGGGTTACATTGTTATACTCCAATGATTTACCGATAATACCCAGGGTATTTTCAATAACCTGGGTCATTACTATCATATCTTTAGGATTATCTGGCTTAAAAAAATGGCGGAAATCGTTGATGGTATTGGATAAATACTGGGCATGAACATTAATGTCATTTAACAGTTCTTTAAACTGGTTTTTATCAAACATATCTAAATCCAAGTATACTTGCAGGTTCCCCGCCAGGGTGCTTATAGATGACAGTGGTTGGCGCCACTGGTGGGCTATCATCCCTATCATTTCACCCATAGCAGCCAGTTTGGAGTTTTGTATCAGTATTTGTTCTTGCTGTTTACGTTCATTAAATTCACTTTGTAATTGCTCGTTAAGCTGTGCCAGTTCCTCCACCATTTCATTAAGTATTTCCTGCTCCCGTAGCAGTTCTTTCTCTTGATAAAGGTGGCAGTTTTCTCCTTTATTGAGGCCATTAAATATGGCAATGGCCATATAATAACAGGAATTATAGCCACAGGCAGCACAGTTTCTAAAATCCTTGGGCTCAGTTTTGTGCATGGCATGGTAAATTTTATGCAGTTCAGTTTCACTGGGTAGTTTTAAGGTATTATTGGTAGCCAGGTTCTTGTAGGAGTGGTAGGAAAAATCGTGTTGCTTAGATTACATCCCGTAAGAAATCTTTTAACTGCTGGCGGTTGGGCTCATCTACACGACCCTGTTCTGAACGAACAGCTATGGTACGTTCAATCCGGTCCAGCGAGCGGTGATGATTAATACAGCCGGGGCCTATATTGCAGCCCTTTCTACAGCTTAAGATATCAACTATTAGTGGTAAATTGGGGTCTTTTTTAAAAATAGCTATTTGTAGTTCGGGCAGGTACTTATCATAGGCCAGAGGGCCGTTAACTTCCCGTATCTCACTGGTTGAAGTGTCAGGATAATTATACTGGTAACACTCGCTTAGTCCTCCAGAGCTGGAAAAATTGGTTGCTATCCCGGCAGAAACCCGATTATCAAAATCACTATCTTCTAGATTATCCAGTACTATATTATTATCCTTAAATATTTTCTCTATAGATTGGTAGATAACATTGTACTGCACCATTTTACTTTTTTGAAATTCACGTCGTTTGGCCAGACAGGGAGAAATGAAAACTAATTCACTATCCGGATGCAGTGATTTCACGTAAACCGCTGTATTATGTACCGGACTACCAATTGGAGCCAGGTATTTTAAAAGACCAGGTTGATAGATTTCGAGATAGGTAACAATAGCAGGGCAAGGCTGGGCTATAAGCGGTAGCCTGACCTGCCCGGAAGCAATCAGTTTATGATAAGAGGCTACCGTAATTTCCGCACCCAGGGAAACGTCATATACGGCTTTAACCCCTAACATTTTAAGGCCAGTGATTAGTTTCCTTAAGGGGAAATTACTCTGCGCTGATGGTGCCACCAGGGCTACCATTTCACGTTCAGGTAGCTGGGTTATAAATTCAGCGGCATCATCTATAGGGAATCTGGCGCTTTTTTCTACTATACCACCATGGCTTTTAATACAGGCCTCAATACAGCGACCACAGCCTATACACAGGTGGTTATTAAACTTAACAACATCGCCGCTGCCATCACTGCACACCTTAACCGGACAGACGGCAATGCACTGGTGGCAGTTGATACAGTTTTCTTCCTTGATACCAATTACTTCTATCAAATTTTCCATACTTCTTAGGAATTCAGCAGGAAACCCCAGTATACCTGATAACTGTAGGCCAGGTAACCCTTCCGTACTACCGGTCGGAAGCAATAACAGAGATTAGCAGGCATGCTAAGTCCCCATGAATGCCATTTCCCCCCCTTCCTAAAACCTGTTTACACTCGTTCAAGCTTTACTGATAAGTTTCAACATCATTCCTTAAATATCCTTTTTTATTGATGGTATTATTTTCACATTTTATTATTGGATAAACAGAATTTTCGCTTCATATTATTCTTAGCGCGCCATAAGCACCTTGCTTAAAAAGCTCGGGTGGGTGGGGTTAATATCTTCGTTACGTTTAAACTATTTATTAATAAAGTGTTCTTTTAAGGAAAGACTATATTAATAAGAAAATAGAGTGCTGGTAGCAGACGTTATAGGTATGGCAAAGTTCAGTGGTAACCCAAAATACGGGGTTAATTAAGAATTGAGAATTAAGAATTATTGTGGAAATGCACCCTACACCCTACGGGCACACAGCAGCTTTCGGTAGGAAGTGTAGGGAACGGCCCCTGTGCCGTTCCGTCATGTTGTCGTAATACCGGTTGCAACCAT
>DUMX01000105.1 GCA_012839665.1 Gelria sp. | reverse complement strand
TACAAGTTGGAGTAATAAGTAAGCAGAAAATACCTGACGAACTAAACCAGTTAAATACTGCTGAAATAGATTTGACAGATAGAAAACAGTCTTTTAGTCAGGAGGTTGCGGTACAAACACTGGAAGGGTTGAAAGTATATCCACTCCGGGTATTGGTAGGAGTCAGTATAGAGAAAATCCCGGTAGAAGAAGGGGAGTAATAGGTGGGGTAATTAGGGTAGTGTTAACCAAAGGTGTCTAAAAGGCATAGTAATAAATAAAAAAGCCGGAGATTGTGGGTATTAACATAACATTCAGTAAAATTGGGAGGAGAAAATAGTGGGAAGTCTGTTTGGAACTGATGGAGTAAGGGGAATAGCCAATATTGATCTTACCCCTGAATTAGCCTTTGATTTGGGAAGGGCGGGAAGCTATGTCCTGGCCAAACAAGAAGAAGGTATTCGGCCCAGGATATTGGTGGGTAAAGATACTCGTATTTCAGGGGACATGTTGGAAGCTGCCCTGCGTGCCGGTATATGTTCTACTGGGGCTGATGTCCTTACTGTAGGTATTATTCCTACTCCAGCTGTGGCGTACCTTACGCGTTACTATCAGGCATCATGTGGTATAGTTATATCTGCGTCTCATAATCCGGTAGCAGATAATGGGATAAAATTCTTTGGTTCCAGCGGGTATAAATTACCTGATGAAGTAGAGGCGGAAATTGAGAAATTGGTAATTGCGGGAACCAGGGACCTTACTCGGCCCCGGGGTACAGATGTAGGCAGGGTTTACGATGTTAAAGAAGCAGAGAATAACTATCTTAAATACCTGATGGACTGCTATAGTTTAGAGGAAGACCTTTACGGTATACGAGTGGTCATGGATTGTGCTAATGGTGCTGCCTATCATCTAGGACCGGAACTATGGCAGCGGCTGGGGGCCCGGGTTATAGCCATTAATGATAAACCTAACGGGGTTAATATTAATGAACGCTGCGGTTCCACTCATACTGATGATTTAATTAAAGCCGTAGTAGAACATCAGGCTGACATGGGCATAGCTTATGATGGTGATGCTGACCGCTGTATAATTGTAGACGAAAGAGGTAACGAATTAGACGGCGACTATATATTACTTATTTGCGGTTTAGATGCTTACCGTTCGGGCAAACTTATACCCCCCAGTATTGTGGCCACAGTAATGAGCAACATTGGACTGGACATTGCGTTACGGCGGGAAAACATAAACATTGCCAGCTGTAAAGTGGGAGACCGCTATGTCCTGGAAAAGATGCAGGAAACCGGTTCCCTGCTAGGGGGAGAACAATCCGGGCATATTATATTTTCGCGCTATGCTACTACCGGAGACGGCCTCCTGACCTCAATGAAGGTAGCGGAAGTTATGAAACGTACCGGAATAAGCCTATCCGAATTAGCCCGGGAGATGGAAAAACAACCCCAAATCCTGGTAAATGTTAGCCTGGATAATAAAGATAAAATATTAGGCCATGAACTGGTGGTAACTGCTCTTAACGGCGCTAAAGAGCGTTTGGGAGAATGGGGTAAACTGGTGGTAAGACCTTCTGGTACTGAACCGGTGGTAAGGATAATGGCCCAAGGATCAGACCGTTACCTGCTGGAGGAAGTAATCGACAGCATTAAGAAGTCTATTGAAAAAGCTCAGGGATTATAAAGAGGCGTCATATCTAGGGGAAGCAGATAGGGTTATGTTAATTCATAGGCAAAGTAGGGAAAGGGGAAGAAACGAATTCCGGTAAAGGAGGTGAAATCAGCCTGATAATAGTTAGAAGGTGAGGTGAAAATGTTATAAGTAAAGGGATAAATACGACAACCTGAAAGCGCCAGACCCGGTACCTAAAAATTAAACTTATATGCACTCCGAGTGCCGGGTGACGAGGAGGGGGTTAATCGAAATTTTCGGCGGATACCCCCCGGCTACCACAGCCGTTAACGCAGCTGAACAAAACCGGATAGCAATATCTGGGACAAAAAACTGCAGAGTGGAAACTAATAATAATGATGAAATATTTAACCGGAGGTTAAATGCATGTGTGGAATTATAGGATATACTGGCTATGCTAGAGCTATGCCGGTTATTATAGATGGTTTACGTAAACTTGAACATCGTGGTTACGATTCCGCCGGTATAGCTATATACCGGGAGGGCGAACTGGAAATAAACAAAAAAGAAGGGCCTCTGGCCAATTTGCTGGCAGATTTGGAAGATAATCCGGATAGCTGCATGGGAATTGGGCATACCCGTTGGGCTACCCATGGCGTACCTAGCGACAAAAATGCTCATCCCCATACTGATTGTAAAGGACGTATAGCCCTGGTGCATAACGGTATTATTGAAAACTATGCCAGTCTGCGTAAAGAATTAATATTAGAAGGACATGATTTTATTTCTGAAACTGATACTGAAGTAGCTGCTCACCTGATAGAAAAATTCTATCGCGGCTCACTGGAAACAGCAGTACGTAAAACTGTATCCTACCTGCAGGGTTCCTTTGCCCTGGCAGTAATCAGCCGTGATGACCCGCGGACAATAGTTGCAGCCAAGAAAGGTAGTTCCTTGGTAATTGGATTGGGAGAAGGGGAGAACTACGTTACCTCTGACATTCCGGCCATACTGGAACGTGCCAGTCAGCTATATATACTGGAAGACAACGAAATTGCCGTTATAACTCCGGATAAGGTTAGTATTACTGATTTCGGCGGCAATCCGGTAGAGAAGGAAATATTTGAAGTAGATTTAGAACCGATAGCTGTTGAAAAAGGTGGATATGACCACTTTATGCTCAAAGAAATCCACGAGCAACCGGCAGCTATTCGTAAAACCCTGCAGGGTTGGATAAAAGATGGTCGGGTAGATTTATCCGCCCTGGAGTTTGACGAGGCATTTAAAAATACCCGTAAAATTTATATAGTAGCTTGCGGGACGGCTTACCACGCCGGCATGGTAGGACGTTTGGCGATAGAAAAACTGGCCCGTATCCCGGTAGAGACTGACATAGCTTCAGAATTCCGTTACCGTGATATACTATGGCACCCCGATGATTTAATGATAGTTATCAGCCAATCGGGTGAGACTGGTGACACCCTGGCTGCTCTCCGGGAAGCTAAACGTAGAGGTATTAAAGTACTGGCGGTAACTAATGCAGTAGGAAGTGCTGCAGCTCGCGAAGCAGACCGGGTTATTTATACTCATGCCGGCCCGGAAATCGCCGTAGCCTCTACCAAAGCTTATTCTACCCAACTGGTAGTCATGTATTTAATTGCTCTTTACCTGGCGGAGATTAAGCAGAACTACGATTCAGAAGAAATAAGTGGTTTGGTTAATAATATGTTCTATCTGGATGCTATGGTGGAGCAGGTTTTAAAAGAGCAGGATAAAATAAAAAACCTGGCCGAGAAATACCGGGATGTTGAGAGTACTTTTTTCCTGGGTCGGGGTATTGATTACGCTGTGGCCATGGAAGGTGCCCTGAAGCTGAAAGAAACCTCGTATATACATGCGGAGGCCTATCCTGCTGGTGAGATTAAACACGGCCCGATAGCTTTGATTGATGATGGAGTACCAGTCCTGGCCCTGATTAGTCAAGACCATCTGGTAGATAAAGCTATGTCCAATATCAAAGAAGTTAAAGCTCGGGGTGCGGTTGTGGTAGCCATTTGCAAAGAAAACCTGCAGGAAAATTGCCAGGAATGTGATGAGCAAATCCTTCTACCCCAGGTTAACCCTATCCTGGCTCCCGTGGTATCTGTAGTACCCCTGCAGATATTTGCCTATTACATGGCCCTCTTCCGGGGTAATAACGTGGATACGCCTAGAAACCTGACCAAAAGCGTAACCGTAGAATAATAAAAATAACCTGGTTAGCCCACTTGATGGTTAATCTCTAAAAAAAAGCCTTCCCTCTGTTGTCGGAGGGAAGGCTTTTTACATTTTAAAGCTCAAGTTTAACAGTTTAAGGATTTGTTTTTAGCCTGTTTCATATGTTTTATCCTTTCCCGGGCTAAATCATAGCAGTGCTGCTCTTCCTCACTTTCAATGAGCAGTGGGGGTATCCGGGCGGGGCGACCGTTACGGTCCAGGGCCACCATGAAAAAATATCCTTCACAAACGTGTTTAATAATGCCGCGGTTTAAATCTTCTGCATCAACGGTTACATAAACCTCCATGGAGGTATTGCCCGTATAAGTTAATTCAGCTTTACATAAAACCAGGTCACCAACAAAAATCGGTTCAATAAAAGAAAGTTGGGTAACACTAGCAGTTACGACATTAGATAAGCTATGTCGTGCTGCAGCCACACCGGCAGCAGAGTCCATTAATTTCATAACTTCGCCACCGTGCATATTACCAGCAACATTAGCATGAAAGGGAAGTACTATCTGAGTCATGGTTACTGTGGAAGCAGAACGAGGTTTAGGTTCCATTTAACCAACTCCTTATAGTGATTTCCTCTTATTCTAACATTTGTTAAGTTTCTTTACTATCAATGGAGGAAGCTTTCGCTTTCCTTAAAAATTAAAAAATCAGTGTCCTTCAGTGTCTAATCCCGGTCTATTTCCGTATTAAAACAAAATATTTTGCAAAAGTATATTCCAAAATTCGCAACATATAGTTATAATGTATATAGTATGGTTTGACGGTTTGATTTTTCTCTTTGCCGGATAGCGATTGGCGAAGGATGCATAAAACGGTAGGATGGAAGAACGGTAGCATAATAGAGGTTTGCTTAAAGTTCAGCTTTTCTGCCGGAAGAGTTGAACTTTTTTCTTGTAGTATTGTAGTAAGGAAGGAGTAAGAGTAATGCCGATAACCGAGATGCTTTCCCGAAATGCCAGAATGTTCGGTGATGATATTAGTTTAATAGAGCGGGACCCGGGTGCAGGGATACGCCGGGAAATTAGCTGGAAACAGTTTGATAATATGGCCAATAGTTTTGCCAACAGCTTGCTGGCCCAGGGAATTAAGAAGGGGGATAAAGTAGCCCTTCTTATGATGAATTGCCTGGAATGGCTGCCCGTTTATTTTGGCATTCTTAAGACCGGAGCGCTGGCAGTGCCGCTTAATTTTCGTTATACCGCGGAAGAGATTAGAAATTGCCTGAATACGGCTGAAGCTCAAGCGCTGGTTTATGGCCCTGAATTTATAGAGAGGGTTGAGGCTGTTACGGGAGAGTTATCCAGCCTAAAACAGTATATTTTCGTTGGTGAGAATTGCCCGGCGGGGGCCATAAGTTATACCCAATTGATATCTGAATTTCCGGCTACTAATCCCGGAGTAACTATAAATGACCATGATGATGCAGCTTTGTATTTTACTTCTGGTACCACCGGAACTCCCAAAGCCATTGTTCATCCTCATTCTAATCTGGTGTCAGCATGTATTACCGAAAACCGGCATCACTTGCAGACTCGGGAGGATAATTTCCTATGTATTCCGCCCCTTTATCATACTGGAGCCAAAATGCACTGGTTTGGCAGCCTGATAGTCGGATCCAAAGCGGTTCTCCTGCGCGGAGTTAAGCCCCGCTGGATACTGGAAGCAGTATCAGAGGAGAAGGTTAGTATTGTATGGTTATTGGTACCATGGGCGCAGGATATTCTGGATGCCATAGAAAGCGGAGAAGTAGATTTAAAAGATTTTCAATTGAAGCAGTGGCGTTTAATGCACATCGGTGCTCAGCCAGTGCCTCCCAGCCTGATTCAGCGCTGGAAAACATATTTCCCCAACCAGCTTTACGATACTAATTATGGCCTCAGTGAATCTACTGGCCCCGGTTGTGTACATCTGGGGTTGGAAAACATTCATAAGGTAGGGGCCATTGGAGTACCCGGTTTTAATTGGGAAGCGGTGATTGTAGATGAGCAGGGCCGGCAAGTTCCCCGTGGCAAGGTAGGAGAACTCACCGTTAGGGGACCGGGACTTATGAAGGGTTATTATAAAAATGAGGAAGCTACCAGGGCTGTACTTAAGAATGGATGGCTGTTTACCGGAGACATGGCCCGTATGGATAAGGATGGCTTTATCTATCTGGTAGACCGTAAGAAGGACGTAGTAATCTCCGGGGGAGAGAATATTTACCCAGTAGAAATAGAGGAATTTTTACGTAGTCATAATGATATTAAGGATGCTGCTGTTATTGGCATGCCGGACCGACGTTTAGGTGAAATTGCGGTGGCGGTTATAGAACTTAAGTCCGGACGGGAAGCTGACGAGGAAGCTATTATGGCTTTTTGTGAAGCTTTACCCCGTTACAAGAGACCCCGCATGGTTATTTTCGATAGGATTCCCAGAAACCCAACCGGGAAAATCGAAAAGCCTAAATTGCGTGAAAAATATTGCGGTGATAGTGTAGCACAGGTGGTTTAATTTGCAGTACGGTTCTATGACGTGATGGTAGATATGTAGGGTTAGTAGGAAACAAAAGAACAAATGGTAGGAAGGTAAGAACGGTAGGAATAAGGGTGCAGTATGCCTTTATGTCTTGGCTTGACTGGAGGTGTGTTTGCATTTCTTAGAAACTCCTGCGGGAGTTTTTTTATTTGCTAAAAAAAAGGAGGAGCATGCAGTATGGTAGGAAAACAAATGTGGAGAAGAGCAGGAGCAGGGCGGAAAGTACTGGCTTTATTGCTGGTAATGATGCTGATGGCGGTTGCTGGATGCAGCAAGCAGGAAGGCCAGCCGGTAAGTTCCCAGAATGGGGGAGCGCAAAATGTAGAATTGAGACTGGCTCATTTCTGGCCCAGTACTCATCCGGCAGAGACCCAACTGGTTCAGCCCTGGGCGGCGGAGATTGAAAAGGCCAGCAATGGTCAGGTGAAAATTACCAGCTATCCCCAGGAAAGCCTGGCGCCGGCAGCTGCCATTTATGAAGGAGTAAAAAGTGGAAGGGCTGATATCGGTATCTCCTGTTTCTCTTATACCCGGGGGCAGTTCCCAGTATCCGAGGTATTTGAGTTACCTGGTATTACCTATAATAATTCTCAGGTAGCCAGCCGGGTAGCCTGGGAGGGAATTCAAGAATTTAATCCTGAAGAAGTGCAGGACACCAAACTACTGATGGTACTGACCACGGGACCAGGCGACCTTTATACCAAAAAACCGGTGCGCAAGCTGGAGGATATAAAAGGTATGGAAATTAGAGCCACCGGCCTCAGTGCTAAAACCCTGGAATGTGTGGGAGCTACTCCTATTGCTATGCCCCAGTCTGATGCTTATGATGCTCTTTCCAAAGGCATGGTGAAGGGAAACCTGGGACCTATAGAGGTTTTACAGGGCTGGAAGCAGGCTGAGGTAACCCAATACATTACCAAAAGTCCATTCCTTTACAATACCCTCTTTTTTGTAACTATGAATAAAGATAAATGGGATTCCTTAAGCCCGGAAAATCAGAAAATAGTAGAAGAAGTAACAGCCAAATTTTTCGATGAAGTTGCTGCCGGTCTGTGGGATAAACAGAATCAGGATGCTATGAACGGAGCCATTAAGGAAAACCAGATGGAAATTATCACCCTGAGTCCGGCGGAAACGGAACGTTGGATTAAACTGGTGGAGCCTATTCAGGCTGATTATGTAACCCGGATGAACAAAATCGGGGTAGATGGACAGCAAATCCTGGACCGGGTAAAGGAACTGGCAGATAAATATAACCAACAGTATAAGTAGAAAAGTAGGGAGGATTTATGATGAAGAGCCTGGATGGTCTGATAGAAAACTTAAGCCGGGTAATGGACCGGCTAGCAGGTTTATGTATAGTACTAATGATGCTATTAATAGTCAGCAACATAATTTTGCGGGCAGTTTTCAAGCAGCCCCTGGTGGGGGCAGTTGACTATGTCAATATTTTAATTGCTTTAACCATTGGTTTGTCCATTGCCTATTGTGCAGTTCAGGACGGGCACATAGCTATTGGATTTATAATGGATAAAATGCCAGCTCCGGCGGCGGCAGTAATTGAGATAATTATCAATCTCATAGCACTGGTTTTCTGGGGTTTTGTTACCTGGTATATGATAGGATTTGCCCAAAGTATGAATGCTAACGGGCTGGTGGCATCAACCAGTCAAATTCCATTGTCACCGGTGGTCTATGTTATTGCCCTGGGGTTAATGGCAATCTGCCTGGTCTTATTATCCCGGTTGGCCCAATGTATATACGAAGGTTATGTCTTGTGGGTACGTGCAGCTGATGATGAAGATAATATCACGGTAATAGAATTTATTGATGAACAAACGGCTATGAGAGAGGTCGTTTAGGAAGGTAGTAAAATGAGTCCATCGGTTATAGGGATTATTGGTATAATAATTTTTTTAATACTCATATTTATGCGGATGCCGATTGCTTTTGCGATGGCGTTAGTAGGTTTTACTGGCTTTGCCTATTTAACTACATCAGCAACTTCCTTGAACATGGTAGCAGGGGAGATTTACGCTACATTTTCCTCCTATAACCTCAGTGTCATTGCCATGTTCGTTTGGATGGGATTTCTGGCCTATTACTCTGGCATTGGTACCAGACTATATGTATTTGCTTATAAGTTGGTGGGGCACCGGCCCGGGGGACTGGCGGTAGCTACCCAGGCGGCTTGTGCTGTTTTTGGGGCTATATGTGGTTCCAATACTGCTACCGCCGCTACAATGGGGGCTATAGCCCTGCCGGAAATGAAAAAGTACCAGTATGAAGATGCTATGGCTACAGCCAGTGTTGCCGCCGGCGGAGTGCTGGGAGTACTCATACCCCCCAGCGTAATTTTTATTGTTTATGGTATGGCTACTGAACAGTCTATCGGCAAGCTGTTTATAGCTGGAATTTTGCCCGGTATTTTGCTGATGTCGCTTTATATGTTAACCATAGTTATACTTACCCGGCGCAATCCCGACCTGGGACCTGCGGGGCCGAAGGCCGATTGGCAGGAGCGGTTGGCGGCATTAAAAGGTGGGCTGGCCGAGGTTTTGGTTGTTTTTGCATTATCTATGGGCGGGCTTTTTGCAGGTTGGTTTACTCCTACCGAAGCGGGAGCGGTAGGTGCTGCCGGGGTTTTACTAGTTTCACTGCTGGGCCGTAGCCTGCGCTGGGAGGGGTTTAAAAAATCTCTCCTGGATACTACCAGGACTACGGCTATGATAATGCTGCTTATTGCCGGAGCCGTAATATTTGGCCGCTTTATGGCTATAAGCCGGATACCCTTTGAGCTGGCCAGTTGGGCGGGGGATTTAGCTCTGCCGGCAGCAGCAATTATGGCTATCATATTGTTGATTTATTTTGTGCTGGGCTGTTTTATCGATGCCCTGGCTCTGGTATTGCTTACCATTCCTATTTTCTACCCGATAGTGGTAAACAACCTGGGCTATGACCCTATTTGGTTTGGGGTTATAATTGTGCTGGTAGTGGCTATGGGGGTAATAACCCCACCGGTAGGAATGAATGTCTATATCATCAAAGGAGTAGCCCCGGATGTTCCCTTAGAAACCATTTTCAAAGGCATCTGGCCTTTCCTGCTGGCTATCGTAGTTTGCTTAGCCATCTTAATTGCCTTCCCTTCTATAAGTACCTTGTTACCTAATTTGATGAAGTAGGGTGATAGAGAACGGTTCCTCTGTCACTTTACTATTTTTTTCTTTTCCCTAACTCCCCGATTAATACCCGGTTTCCCTGGTGGACTAATCCACTGACCAGGTTAACTAAAACCGTGGTCTGACCACTGCCGGGGTGTTTGCCAATCACAGTAACAGCCCTCACCAAGCGTTACCTCCCAACGAGCAGGAGAAAGCGGTGACATTTTGCTTCTTCCTGTAATTAAGTGAAAGATAGGGATAGGCGATGGGAGAGTTTCTGGTTGGGTAGGTAGGGAAATCAATGTAAACGGGTTACTTGCCATCAAACTGGGCATAACCTGTAATTTTATTAGAAACAAAATGACATTAATAGCGTAATGTTTACAGGGGGGGAGCAGGTAGTAGGACAGGGGATTTACTAAAGATATATTATAGATATAGTAATCAGTGTTATAATTAGGGAGAGGGTTTACAGGATGGATGTTGTGATTTCCGTCTCCGGAGTTAAAATACGTTTGCCTGAAGAACGCTGGCAGCATATTATAGAGGAACATCCGGAATTAATAGATTTGCGGTATGAGATACTGGATACAGTTAAAAGCCCGAATACAATTTTTGGCGGTAGTGCTGGAGAACTCTTGGCGGTTAGAGAATTAGTAGCAGATAAGTTCCTAATTGTGGTTTATAGGGAACTAAACAAAGATGATGGCTTTATTATTACCGCCTTTTTAATTCGCAAGGTAAAACAATTGGAAAGGAGGCAGGTGCTATGGCCGCTGCAGTAAACTATATGGACATGATCGAAATACTGGCCCGTACAGTAATAAATGAAGCGTTTCCGGTTCTTAGAGCTTCTTATGACCAGGAAGGAGATGTCTTCTACATTCAGTTTGCTGAAGAGGTTAAAGCCGATGATAGCGAATTCATAGAGGACGACGTGGTAGTACGTTACAAGGATGATAAGGTAGTAGGCATTACGATTCTTAATGCC
The DNA here is from genome assembly GCA_012839665.1 of Gelria sp. Classification (GTDB taxonomy): domain Bacteria; phylum Bacillota; class Syntrophomonadia; order Syntrophomonadales; family Syntrophomonadaceae; genus UBA4844. Next base: position 2,540 of record DUMX01000105.1, on the reverse strand, counting down.
AGCAAGTGGAGTTCTAAACGCAACAGCGTCAAGCTGGAGATTTGATGAATAGTTCGGGAAAGTTACAGGGGATACCCCGCACTCAGCTCCATCATTAGTTAGGTAGGTTGAGGGTAATTAGTTACTGCTGAATGCCGGGGCACATACGCGGTTCCTCTGTCATTCTTACATGGATTCTACTATCTCTATTAATCTTAAGAAGGCATCCTGCAAATTAGCCTGTTCAAGCTCCCAAACCGTACGTCCCTCCAGGGACAAATCATGGAGTCGTTCTCAATGGGGGATGGGGTCGGCTATTTTTTCATAGCCAAAATAATCAGCCAGGGTAAATAATTGTTGAGTGTTTTGCTCCCATTCTTTGGTGTTGATTTTATTGGGCAAAATTAAATCGATGCCATCGTTCCCCAGACTCTGCAAGCATTTCTCCAGGGTCTGTAATTCATCTAACTCATTATCATGACTCAGATCGGTACAGATAATTGTGCTAGCAACAGGTGTATCTGCAAAATTATAATATTCGTTGCTAGCTGGATGGAGCAACAGAAAATCGTAGTCTTGTTCCTGCAGGTCGGTTAAATAGTCCGGCTCCGAAACTAAAGGTAGTAAATCTATGCCCAAAAGGGAACTTAATATTGGAGTAACGGGTATATTCATACCTGTTGCTTGATTTTGCTCCGAGGTGATACCCAGCCAATTACGCAGTTTTTTACTTTTTCCCAACTCCCCGATTAATACCTGGTATCCCTGGTGGACTAATCCACTGGCCAGGTTAACTAAAACCGTAGTTTGACCACTGCCGGGGTGTTTGGCAATTACAGCTACAACTTTCACTAAACGTCACTCTCCTAATTCGGAGGAAGTACGAACATTCCTAGTCCTTCCTGGTTTGTTTAATTTCAAGTTATCCAAGGTTTGCTTCCGTCATAAGCCATCTGCAAAATATTTAAGACGTCCTGGTATTCCAGTTTTTTAAATGCTCCCAGTGGTCCCCGGGAAGTTACCTTTTCAGCCATTTCGGTCAGGTGCTCTTGTTGCACTCCGATTTCTTTCAGATTGCCGGCGAGATTCAGTGATTTAAAAAACTCGGCCGTTTTCTTAATAGCGGTTTGGGCTGCTATAATATCGTCACTTTCTTCTATTTCCCATACATTGCGGGCATATTCGGCCAGTCGGGGGGCAGTCTGCTCATCCAGGACATAATGCATCCAATAGGGAGTAAGGACAGCCAAACCTAGACCATGGGTTACATCATAAAGGGCGCTGATTTCATGCTCTATATCATGGGTGGCCCAATCAGTACGCTTACCAGCTCCCAGTAATCCATTCAGGGCCAGGCTTCCGGTCCACATCAGATTGGCGCGAGCCTCATAGTTATCTGGTTGGGCTATAGCTATGGGTCCATAATGGATACAGGTTTTAAGCATGGCTTCGGCCAGGCGGTCTTGAATAAAGGTTCCCGATGTAGGACTGAAATACTGTTCAAATACGTGGCTCATAATATCAGCCGTTCCTGCTGCTGTTTGTTCGGGGGGAACGGTAAAGCTGTATTCCGGATCCAGAATAGAGAAACGGGGAATTAATACGGGACTGCCGGTTCCCAGCTTCTCTTTGGTATCATCATTGCTGATAACTGCATTGGGGTTCATTTCGGAACCGGTAGCAGCCAGAGTTAGTACGGTACCTATGGGCAGAGCATAGTTTATTTTAGCCTTGCGGGTAAAAAAGTCCCAGGCGTCACCATCATAACTGGCACCGGCGGCAATAATTTTAGCACAATCAATAGTACTTCCTCCGCCAATTGCCAGCACCAGGTCTATCCCGTGTTTCTTGCAGAGCTCTACCCCCTGGCGCACGCTGCTGATGCGGGGATTAGGCTGCACCCCGGAGAGTTCTACATGAGTAATATCGTTATTTTGAAAAACTTGCAGTACCTGGTCATAAAGTCCACTGCGCTTGATGCTGCCTCCACCATAGACCAGCAGTACCTTGTTTCCGTAAGTCAGTAATTCTTTACCCAGATCCTCAATCTTGCCCCTTCCAAAATGGATACGGGTAGGAACATGAATATTGAAGTTTAACATATTTATACCTCCATTATCTGTTAAGGTTGCCGATAATACCATTAAAACCTTGACCCGGGCTAATTGTCAACCAGTCTGCTATGAGGGAGTTAAGAAAAAGCCAGGAGGGAGAGGTGTTATCCTCTCCCCCCCCTGGCTTTTTCAGATTATTTGTTGGATGGATTATCTGAGTTATTTAATACACGGACCCCTCCGCCTCCTGTACCTCTGACCTTGTTACCAGCGAAGTTTCTACGTCCTTGTCTGCGGCCAGGAAAGTTTTTATTATTACCACGACCTGCTGCACATTTTCCTCTGAGGCGACCTGTTCCAGATCCCCGACCCAGAGGACCAGTTCCATCGAAGTTAGGCATCAGCTCTCACTCCTTTCTGATTAACCTTACATGCTTCAGTGTCTAATCCCCGTCTATTTTCTTATTAATATTTTCCCAAACCGGAAAAAGCATTTTTCTTATTTCG